>USCF01000146.1 GCA_900553115.1 uncultured Alphaproteobacteria bacterium | reverse complement strand
TAAAGAATTTTAAGCTAAAATTATTGGCCTAATTGAGCAGCAACTTCAGCGGCAAAATCTTCTTCTTTTTTCTGCAAACCATCACCAAGTTTGAAGAATACAAAATCAGTCAATTTAATGTCGGCACCGCATTCTTTAGCAGCATCGGCAACAATGTCTTTGATTTTTTTATCCGGATCCATAATGAAAGCTTGTTCTTCCAAAACAACTTCTTCATAGAATTTACGGATACGGCCTTCAACCATTTTTTCAATAATGTTTGCAGGTTTGCCAGAAGCCTTTGCTTGTTCGGCAAAAATTGATTTTTCGTGTTCAACAGCTTCTGGAGCAACGCCGGCAATGTTCAAAGCGATAGGAGCGGTAGCGGCAATGTGCATAGCGATGTGTTTGCCCAGTTCTTCTAATTTTGCTTTATCTGCAGTAGATTCTAAAGCAACCAAAACGCCGATTTTGCCCAGGCCGTTACGAACGGCATTATGAACATAAGAGCAAACAACGCCATTGTTTACGCTGATAACTTTAGCGCGGCGCAGGTTCATATTTTCACCGATTTTAGCAATCATATCGGTCAAGCGTTCGCCAAAAGTTTTAGAGTCTGCGCATTTAGGGCAAACAAAAGCCTTCATAGCTTCAACATCGCCGTTGCAATGTAAAGCAACCTTAGCGGCGTCTTCAACATATTCTTGGAAAATTTCATTTTTAGCAACAAAGTCTGTTTCAGAGTTTACTTCAACAGCGGCGCCTTTATTGCCGTCTACAGCAACGGCTACCAAACCTTCTGCGGCAACACGGCTAGATTTTTTTGCAGCCGAAGCCAAACCTTTTTTACGCAGCCAGTCAACAGCTTGTTCCATATCGCCGTTAGCTTCAACCAATGCTTTTTTACAATCCAACATACCGGCACCGGTAGTTTCTCTCAATTCTTTAACCATAGCGGCTGTAATATCTGCCATAATTTAAATTCCTCTAATATAGTAGTGTATAATCTCAGATTTTATGAGGCGCGGCAATCAAAAATCAACCGCCGCGCCGTTTTTTATTTTTTTACCTTCAAAGAAGCGCTTGCTTATTCAGCAGCAGGTTCTGCTTTTTTGCGAGAAGCTCTTTTCTTTGGAGCAGCTTTTTCTTCTGCCTCAACTGTTTCAGCGTCAGAAACTTCTAAGCCTTTAGCTTCCATTTCTGCCTGAACACCGTCCAAAACAGCGTCAGAAACCAAATCGCAGTAGAATTGAATAGCGCGGATAGCGTCATCATTTCCCGGAACTGGGAATTCTACTTCATTAGGGTTAGCGTTAGTATCAATAATACCAACAACAGGAATACCCAATTTTTTAGCTTCTTTAATAGCCAAAGATTCTTTAGGTGTGTCAATCACAAACAACATATCCGGCTGACCGCCCATATCTTTGATACCATCCAAAGTAATTGCCAATTTTTCGCGTTCTTTTTTCAGGTTCATAACTTCTTTTTTAGTATACCCTTCGTAAGCGTTGTTAGCTTCCATTTCGTTGAGCTTGTTCAAACGAGAAATTGATTTGTAAACAGTTTTCCAGTTTGTCAGCATACCGCCCAACCAACGATAGTTAACATAATATTGACCGCAGCGGCCAGCGCTTTCTTTAACAATGTCTTGAGCCTGACGTTTTGTGGCAACAAACAAAACTTTACCGCCGTTGGCAGCAACATCGCGAACAGCATTCAAAGCATTGTAAAGCATAGGGTAAGTTTTTTGCAAATCGATAATGTGAATATTATCTTTTTTTCCGTAGATAAACGGAGCCATTTGCGGATTCCAGCGACGGGCATGGTGACCAAAGTGTACGCCGGCTTCAACCATTTGGCGCAAAGTAAAAGTAGGAAGTGTCATATTTATATATCCTTTATTTTCCGGTTAAACCTCCGCAGACTTCGGCTTTTGACAGCACCGGAGCGAATAAGTTTCAGCTTTTCCGCCTGTCTGCGTGTGAAATTACAAAACCGCACCATTGCGGCTTCGGGGCTATTTTTAGCATAACCCCATAAATTTGCAAGTATTTTTTTCAAAAAATTGCTATTTTTTAATAAAAGGTAAATTTTTGTTTATGGATTGGGGTTTTTGCTTGTTTTTTGCGCCAAAGTTTTGTAGTTTGTCTACAATTTAATAAAGTGTTTTGAGGTAAAAATGACAGATTTGTTTGACTCGTCCACAGCGCCGGCAAAAACTGAATATTCGGCGCAAGATATTGAAGTGCTTGAAGGCTTGGAACCGGTTCGCCATCGTCCCGGAATGTATATCGGCGGCACCGATATTCAAGCCATGCACCATTTGGTGGCAGAGATTCTGGATAACTCCATGGACGAGGCTGTTGCCGGTTTTGCCAATCATATTGACGTGACAATGAACGCTGACGGCTCTGTTACCATTGCCGATAACGGACGCGGTATTCCGGTTGACGAACACCCTAAATACCCTGGAAAATCAGCTCTTGAAGTTATTTTAACCACATTGCATTCCGGCGGTAAGTTTGGCGGCGGAGCTTATAAAGTTTCCGGCGGTTTGCACGGTGTCGGTTTGTCTGTTGTTAATGCTTTGTCCGAAAAATTGGTGGTTGAAGTTGCTCGCGATAAAAAGCTGTATCGACAAGAGTATTCAAAAGGAAAGCCGTTAACTGAGTTGGAATTTATCAGTAATTGCCCAAACCGCCGCGGTACTTCTATCACATTTAAGCCGGATGCCGAAATTTTTGAGGGTAACAACAAATTTATTGTTAACCGCATTTATCGTATGGCACGCTCTAAAGCCTTTTTATTTAAGGGTATTAAAATCAACTGGAGCTGTGCGCCCGAACTGATTGCCAACGGAGAGTCTACACCGCAAAAAGCTGAATTGCACTATCCGAATGGTTTGGCAGATTTTTTGAATATTCAAATCGGTGAACGCAGCACCATTAACCGCGCGGCTTTTGTCGGCGAGTCTGAACTTGCCAATAATGAGGGGCGTGTGGAGTGGGCTATCACTTGGCCGGTTGATGAAAACGGATTTTCGTATTCTTATTGCAACACCGTTATCACTCCGGAGGGGGCCATCCACTTGTATATATGGTAGAAGCTGCCGACGATATCTGCTACGAAATCATGGACATCGAAGACTCCCATAAG
>USCF01000145.1 GCA_900553115.1 uncultured Alphaproteobacteria bacterium | reverse complement strand
CCATCGCTTTTTTTCCTTTTCATTTTGCTGTCAACTAAAAACTCCAAACGAGTTTTAATTTCGGTTAGCACTAAATTTTGCTGCGATTGTAAAACAGCCAGCGCATCAACTTTTCCATCACTGGTTTCACAATGTTTTTCTAAATTATTTAATCTGACTTCTTGCCGAGCTTTCCACTCTCCCAATCTGACCAACGCCAAAATCAAGCCCAAAAGCGAAGAACAGCCGCTAATTACGCCCCAATCCATTTTTATTTCTCCTATTTTCCTAAAAATATAACTTTAACATATCCGGCAGTACCGTTTATAAGCGAAGCATTTTTCTGACAATCGCCGCCTTTTCCATAAGAACCATATATAGAAGCCCCACCGAAAATAGTGCCGGAAGTTGCTATTGTTCCAGGATTCCCGGCTCGATTAAGACTAGAAGAGATAATGGTATAGCTCAATTTAGGCGTAGCACCTGCCGCGCCAGCTGTTTGGTCGCTTTTACCATTACTTCTTCCTCCACCGCCGCCATAAGCATAACTATCTCCAAAACGAGAATTTCCTCCATCACCTACCTTCCCCGGATTGTCCTTTGTTGAATATATACCGGTTCCTCCGTTTCCAACCTGTACAGGATAATTTCCTTTTACCAATTGGAAAACACAATCAAATCCAGAACCAGAACCACCTGAAGCCGTATTATGCCAACCTCTAATCAACTTTTCAGCACCTCCTCCGCCTCCGGCGATACAAATAACCCGATAACGTCCAGAGGTCTGAACATTAAGTGTCGTTGAAGCACCGCCCGACGCACTTTCATATATTGTTTGTCCGTCATTATAATATTTTTGCTCTAAAGACACGTTGATTGTTTGATTAGAATTTACGGTAACTGTTCCCGAAGTGCCGTAATAGCCATTTTTAGAAACGGTGTATGTTACAACTGTTCCTTTTTTCACTTTAGTCCGATGCCCTAAGATTTTGCCAGTGCTGAAAGTAACCGTTGCATCTGCCGGTGCGGTATTTATGATTAATCTAACGCCGGAAGAATAAACTAACTGCGCACCATAATAAATTTCACCGATTTGACTGCCGCCATAATAAACAGCATCTATATTGCTTCCATCTATTTGAATACTCATCAGCTTTCCTTTACAAAATAAAATATTCCAGCAGAAGGGCTGCTAGGCAGCGCCGTAACCACTTGAAATTTTGACAACATAGCAACTAAATCTTGATTTACAGCAACAGTGTTTGCTGATAATGTCAGCCCATAACCAATATTATAAAGAGAGCTTCCCAGCTGGTCCCAGCCATCTTCGGTCCAAGCATAGTTCATGTCGGTTGTCAAAACATTATAAACATCACCAACTATCACATTTTCCGTAGGTAAATCTTCGTATTTTGCAACAGAACCGCACCATTTATAAATTGCAGCCAACGACGCTTTAATCGTATTACAATCGTTTTTTATCTGTTCGCAATCTGATTTTAGGCTTTGAGCTAATTGGCTGCTATTTTGGGCATTTTGGGCTTCAATTTGAGCTTGTTGCGCATCTTGACGCGTGTTATCAGCAAGTTCTTGCACATTTTGAGAAATTGTTTCTGCCTTAGCCGCAGCGCTTTCACTTCTTGTTGCATAAACAGACAACTTTTCTTGAGTAAAATCATCAATTTTGTTTAACACAACCGATGCAATATAATTATCCACCTGCGGTTTAGCTATTTTATCAACAGTTTCTTTCACAATAGGTTTGGCGTATTTGTCCGTATAACTTTTAATATCAGGCTTAATTATGCCGTCAACATATTGCTGCACTTCATTTTGCCCCGATTTTATATAAAACAGTTGCATATCCAAGTCTACCACAACCTCATCTTGCCAATAAATTTCAACATCGGTCTGAATATTTGGATTTATCTGGATTAAAGCTTCATTTTCCATAATTTCCTCACTTTGTTACTTGTTTTGTTACACGAAAAACTCCCAACTGATTGACATTTGCAGGAAAAAACGTGTTTACAGTCCCATCTTCTGCGGTTATTTGCATATCAGTGACATATTCGCCTGCTTCCAGACTGGTTTGTGCCGGAGTTAAAACAAATGCGAATATTCCCCTGGAAGCATCAACAGGTTCAGCGTCCAAACTAAACATTAGCTCTCCGCTGTTTTTATCTCTTACCTGCATAACAATCTGCGATTTGGATAAATCTATGTTTTGATTATGTCTTTTAAAACACAGTCTAATCACAAATGTATCGCCCTGACGAACTTCTATAATATTTGCCGCCGGTATAATTTTACCTGTCATCTGCTATCCCTCCTTTTTTACTTTTATAAAATAATTAACCGCCTGATTAATTGGAGTAACATGCGACGAACTGCCATAAATCGCATTAGACCGGCTGGCATCAAAGGTAAAATAATAGGCACCTCCGCCATCACCGGAACGAGTGTTACCAACCTTAGGATTCTCCATTCTGATAGCTCCAGTTGTTGGCGCTGCACCATATAAATAGCCGTCCTGAGGTTGCGATTTTCCGGTAATATTCGGCAATCCTTCTTTTTGAGTTGTATAAATATTATTTGCAGAATCTCCGCCCAAACCACGTAAAAATTTTCCTCGGTAATCCGGCAAATTAAATGTGGTAGAGCCGTCTCCTGCTCCAAAATTTGTACCAATAAGAGCAAATAAATCGGCATATTTTGTACGGCTTACGGCTTGTCCGTTGCACAAAAACCAATTATCATGATTAGAACTTTTTAACGACGCCTTGATATCTCCAACGCAAAACATTTTATTCAGCAGTTCAGTTATAAGTTTTTCTGAATTTTCTAACTGACTTTTGTTGACTGCATCGGTTGACATAGTGCCGTTTGCCATATTGCGAATTTGGAAACCTCCCATTTTTAACTCGCCTTTCATTGGCGTGCGTCCATCTTTCAATAAACATTCACTCAGTCCGTCGGCAAAATTGTCATCTTCTTCGTCATGTCTATCCGAAACAATATCTATTTCATTTTTTCTATCATCTTCCCAGCTATGCATTCTGGTAAACAATCCATTACTATCAAATGGCATTTTTCTTCTCCTAAAAAAGTTATAAAAAAAACGCTATAAAAGCGCCGGTTAATTTTTTGAAATTTTATTTAATTCACTTATTTTCTTTAAATTAAGCTCTT
>USCF01000144.1 GCA_900553115.1 uncultured Alphaproteobacteria bacterium | reverse complement strand
GCATATTGTCTTTATCGTTCACCGCAAAAGCCGAACCGATTGAAACTGATATTTTAACCGACGAGCCAATAGCGCCCAAAGCACAAGAAAAAGCTCCGGTTAAACAAGCAGATGCATCAAATTCGACATCTGTGCCGCTGACCAAAGCCGAGGACTTGTTTTTTTCGACTAAAGACAATAAAGAAATTGTCTATAATAAAGACGGTTCGCTTTTTTCTGGCGCAGTCAAAAAGAAAGATGACGAAGGCAGGGAGATTACCTATTTTTACCGTAATGGATTGCGCAATGGTATTATATCATCTCACTTTGAAGATGGTAAAATCGAGTTTGAGATAACTTATCGCAAAGGTCAAAAAGAAGGCGAAGAGATATATTTTTATGAAAACGGCAATCCAAAATTAAAACGTATTTTCAAAGCAGATGTTCAAAATGGTCCTGAAGTGCTGTATGACATAAACGGCCGCCCAACGCAGCAAAATAACTATGTTAACGGTTTATTGGACGGTGAAACAACATATTTTGACGCCAATGGCAACCGTACCAAAATAGAACACTATAAAGCCGGTATAAAAAATGGCGTAGAGCATATAATTGTTGAAAATATGCTGCAAGAAGAAAATAATTATGTTGACGGCAAAAAAAACGGCGTTACCAAAAAATATAATAAAGAATATTTGACCGATGAAATTAATTATGAGGACAATCAAAAAAACGGGATTTGGCGTCATTATAATTCAGACGGCAGTACTACGGAAATTCCTTATGAAAATGATGAAAAAAACGGTGTCGGTGTGGCCTATTATCCAGATAAAACAATTGCCAACAGAGCGACTTATTTGAATGGATTGAAAAACGGACTAAGTGAAAAGTTTTATAAAAACGGCAAGCGCCAAAGTGTTGAAACTTATAAAAATGACAAGCTGGAAGGTATCAGCCGATTTTTTGGAAAAGACGGTTCTTTGTTGTATGTAAACTACTATGTTGACGGTATGGAGCTGGCAACGGTTAATATTATTAAAGATGACGAATTGAGTGAAATTATCGCGGCGCGCAAAAATAACACTTTAGGCAAGTTTGTCGCGCAAAAAGGCTATTGGTACACTATGCTCTGGCTGGGAATAAATATGGAAGATGCCTCAATTTTGCAAGAGTTGGCAAAAAATATGAAAATGTATAATTTTGCTTTGGACGACACACAAGCATATATAAAAGCCAATCAAAACAAATATAATAATCTGAACCGGCGGTTGTTTTTTGGCTTGAATCCGCTGAGTTATGCGGTTGATTTATCTGCTCCAACTGAAATATTGCAAAACTTTGCAACCCCAAAACATATAAATGAAATTAATCCGCGCGGCGGAACGGCGCTGCAAGAGGCAATTCGCCTGAATAATTTGAATATGGTCAAATATTTGCTGCTGCAACAGGCTGATGTCAAAAAAAATTATAAAAATATTGTTGGTCAAGCCATTGCGGAAAATGCTAACTTGCAGATTATTGAAGAATTACTCAAAGCCGGCGCTGATGTAAATGTTGGCGGACAAGATAGGCAAACTCCTTTAGTGGCGGCGGTAAGGTCTAATAATGAGCGTTTGGTTGATTTGCTGCTAAAATATCATGCAGATACAAACATTACTTTTGCTGATGGTAAAAATTTGCTGTTTTGGGCGGTAAGCAGTCATGATAACGCCAAAATTATTGATAGGCTGCTGGCAAGTGGCTTAGATGTAAATCAAAAAGATAATAACGGTAATGTGATGTTGCTTACGGCGTTAGCTATGCAAGATATTGATTTAGTTGAAAAACTTTTGCGTAACGGCGCCGATGTGAATTTAGCCGATGCTTCTGGGGAGAGTGCTGCGACTTATGTTATCAATAACAATGTCGATGACAAAATTGTGCAGCAAATTTATAGCAAAGACATAGATGTTTATAACAAGGTTGGTAAAGCTCAGCAGCCATTGTGGAAAATCTTGGCGGCCAAAGAAAAATGGGAGTTGCTTAAAGCTGTTTTTGCCAAAATGGGCGGCGTGGATAAAGCTGATGTTAACGGAGATATACCGCTGTATACTCTAAATTTGTCAGAACAAGATGTTTCTCCAGAATTTCAGCAATTGTTGTTGTCATATGTTACGTCGGAATGGCTGCAAGAAAATACTGTATTTATCTGGCAAACTGTTGAACATAAAAATTATTCGTTGTGGCAAAAACTTGTGGAAATTGGGTTTAATCCAAATCTGAAAAATGCTTCAGAAACCAGCCTTGTATTTTATTTGCTGAAAAATAATTATCCATCAGAATGGCTGGAAGAGCTAGAAAAATTGCAGCCGGATTTGAATGCGGCAGATAATAACGGGCAAACGCCGCTAGGTTTTGCTATCAAAGAAAATAATTCTGAACTGGTGCAAAATTTGCTGGCACACGGCGCAAATGTTAATGATGAAAAACAAAAATATTTGCTGATGCTGAATTCCAACCAATCGAAAATAACTTCTATTTTGCTGCAAAGCGGAGCGGATGTTGAAAAATTGCGACCGGATAACGGTACATTGCTGATGTCTGCGGTAGAAAATTTGAATGTTCCGCTGGTAAAGCATATAATAGAAAAAGGAACGAATATTCAAACTCGTGATAACGATGGTAATGTGGCAATTCATTATTTAAATGCGGCGGTGGTCAAAAATTCGGCTTTATCGGCAGATGATTTGCTGGCAAAATTTACGAATGTATTGTCATTTTTGCTGCAAGGAGGGTTGGACTTTAGGCGGATCATACCGCAAATCATTCACCTCTTCAGGGGATTATGCTCTGAACGATGTTGCAGATTTACCATATTTTTTTGATGGTTATCGCAAAGGCAGCGCCTATAATATTGGTTTGAGTTATGAGTTTGGACCGTTGACAACAGGTGTTTCTTATTTTTATTCCGAGGCAGATAAAACTGTTAACAAAGATAAAATTGTTACTTGGGCTAATAAAATAGAAGTTCAAAAATACGTTTCGCTTTATTTGACGGCGGCGTATGCAGAATATACCGGCGGCCGTGAATTGACTTATAATAACCGCGGTTACGCTTTTGTCAGCGGTTTGGAAGTAGAATTTTAGGAAATTGTTATGTCGCATATTTTATTTTTTTCAGAAAATATTGATTTTGCCGAGGATTTGAAATTACAGGTACAACGTCTGGCGCCGGATTTTTCTTTTGTGTAA
>USCF01000143.1 GCA_900553115.1 uncultured Alphaproteobacteria bacterium | reverse complement strand
AAAAAATTATTTATATTTTGGCTTTTTTTAGTAGCTTATTAGTCAACCGCTCAGCTTTTGCGATTGTACCCGATTATACTCCATTATTGCCGATGGCTCCTCAGTTGTGTTTTCAATGCACTCCGGCAACTATCAGTACTTTGACTACCACAATTGGCCAAGTTGAGCAAATACGGCAGAATTTTAACGGAGCTACTTTTATAACCAGAGTTACTCAGGCCGCAAAAGGATATGCTGTCGATTTAGGAAAAAGTAAATTTAATGCTTTGCGTCAAAGTCTGGCTAAACGTAAAAAAGTTGTTTCTTATTCGCGGACAATTGAAGATAGTCACAAAACTGTGGCCGGTAAAATAGAAGATGAAGGAAAGGTGCAAGAAGCATTTATCAAATTGTTTTTACAATATCCATCTAGAAACGGTAATGTAAAAAAACGTTATGATGTCAATGTGCGTCAGTTAAAAATGGACAGCACAATGGAAATGTATATCACCGCCCGCGAAATGAACAAAGAATTGCGCACCATGCTGGCTCAGCTGGATAATATTGAAAAATGCTTGGTTGCTGGTCAAGATTGTTCGGAAGAAGGAATGGAAGAATACAATTGTCAAAAAGAAGGTAAAGAAGATAAGGTTTGTTTATGGCGTAACGCATTAACCGCCGCAAGAATATATGATAAAATTATGCGCTACACGTTGTTCATAAATGCAATGAACGCCCAATATGATGCAATTAAAAATATAAACGGTAATGCGCAGATTTTGGAATATGATGCTGCAGAAAATGCGTCAAAAGAAAAAAAGAGCAGCTCGGCTGAAATATATTTGAATAGTGAAACCAATGTCGCATCATATCATGAAATAACGACCATTGCTTCTGCCTCCACCGATGACAGCCTGTTTGATGATTTGTCCGGCGCCGGATTGCAATCTCCGGTAGAGGGAAAAGAAGCTGAATTTGAAAGTTTGGGAATAATTTCTGATGCAAATGATAACTTGAATCAGGCTGTGATTGCTCATAACTATAAACAACTGCTGCCACAATATAAAGACGTGTTCAAAACTTATCATAAAATGCTGGATTACCATGCAAAAGCTAAACAAAATCTATATGAATCCCAAAGCTGTGTTATGGGATATTTGTCCAGATATTATAAAGATGCTTCAGAAGCTTGGACAGGAGAAAAATTTGTTAAAGCCACAGCTATCGAAACCGCAGAAACTAAAAACGGTACTTTGTATGAGTCATCGTCAAATAAAGGAATACACGCTTGGTTGATGAAACTGTATGAAGAGTTTCAGACCGAGGAAAGTAATGAACAAGAAGATGTGTATGAGGCAACAACATCTAAAGATCAAGATGAAAATCAGGAAGATTCAATTTATATGTCGGAAGAAATTGATCAAAATGTAACCAAAACAGTTCCATTAGATGATATGAATGAAATTGGAAGAGCGGCTTCTCAAAAAGATCCTGAAGGTAAAAATGTTAAGACTTATAAAAAACCTTCAATAGAAGATGATATGTATGCCGAAGCCAGAAAAAATGCGCTGGTTAATTGGACCATCGGTGCAGAAATTTCGGCCAAAATTAATAGTGATGCTATTAAAGGTAAGTCAGATTTTGGCGCAATGACTGGCAAGCGTGATGTTTGGAATGATCAAAAACATTTTTATGACGCGTATCTTTCCGGCAAATATGAAAATATGAAGAATTATGTTGATGAAACGCATTTGCTTTCACTGCTTTTATCTAATGTCACATCGTTTAACGATAAACGGAAATATAAGGATATTACAGATGATAGCGGCAAGATAGTCAAAACTGCCGCTCAACAAAAACGAGAGAACAAAAATGGCATAAATAAATTAAGCTCTCTTATAAAAACAGGTCCTACGACTGAAGAAATTGATAAATTGTTAGAAGAAGAACAAAAAAGTTTGGATAATCTTACCAATACGTATAGAGCAAGCTTAAAATCTTTGCAAAACCGTAAAACATCTGTTTATGCAAAGATGGATGCTGATAGCGCAACATTAAGCGATACAAGAGATGAGCTGAATGCTCATAACGATGTAATCGGCGACGCTGAAGTTTCTAATCCAAAATCGGAAGATGCGCTTGAATATGGTAGTACGCTGGAGCGCGGTTCCACAGTTTCTTTAATGCGAAAGACATTTTCAGCGGCTATTAAAGACGGCGAAGCCAAGCGTGCGGAATCCTTAAAACAAAGAACAATTTTGATTGCCAAAACTAGTGGTTTGGAAAAATCTATAGATAACAGCCGCGCAGAGTTGGAAAATATTGATAAACAAATTAAAGAGTTGCAGGCCAAATACATCAAAGATTATAGCGCAGCGCAAAATAAATATAAGCAACGCATTGATAAAGCTGTTTCAGATTATGAAAGCAAAATGACAGCTTATAAAGCGGCTATAAAGCTCATATTTGAAAAAACGCCGATACTCTCATCTATACATAATATTGTTACGGCCGCCAGTACACAGGCGCAAAGTAAAATAGATGAAGCTTATAACAATATTAAAAGTATGGGGGATTCAATCTATCTGCCGGACAATGAAAGTGTTGTAAAAACACATAATGAACTGCTGGCTGATTTGCGAAAAATAGATGTTTCAGGCAATGCGACTGGAAGTTTGTTTTTCGCCAAAGCAATGCAAGATGTTTTTGCTGAAATAGCCGGTGAAGACAAAGAAAATGCTGATAGTGATTATTTTGTTGGTATTGTTGGAAGAGAACGTGATTTTACAGCGCCAAAAAATTCGACACTGCAGGCGGCACCTATGCGTGAAATCTTCCATTTTGACTCAGATGACTATGACGCTGTTCTAAAGTATAAAAAAGGCGGGGTTGATAGCGATCCGGAAAATGTGGTCGATATAACATTGGCTGGACCAAGCTTTAGCGAAAGCGGTCTTGAAATTCCTGAAATTTGGCAGAATGTTTTGAAACCGCGTCCTTTTGTGGAAAAAGAGCTGAATCTAGAAGAGTTTTTAACCGGTTACCAAAGTACTCATGCTTTTTGGGCTGCAGGTCAGTATCCGTGCAAAATGAACAATGGAAAATATATTGTATCTTTTAATAATAAATATATGCTATCAGAGTCTTTGCCATACAGTAAAAATTGTGTAAATTTGGTTTTCGAAAAAAACAAAGGAAAATCTACTGTAACAGATATTGAGTCTGATGAAAGTCAAGCAATAGAAA
>USCF01000142.1 GCA_900553115.1 uncultured Alphaproteobacteria bacterium | reverse complement strand
GTCCTAGACATTTTTCTTCTGGACACTTTTATGCTTTTTCGGTTATTTGTTATTTATGCTTGGAAAATTGAATGCATTTAAAATGCGCAAGAGTTTTTGGCGTATTTTCAATGTGATAATACTCAAAAACAGGAAAAATGTACTTACAAATTAGGAGTTTACATTTTCGCCTAAAATGTGGTAATTTTTCAGTATGATAGGGAGGTTCGAGTAACCTCCCGTTTTTGTGACTATTTGAACTATCTGAACTTTTAATTCGGACTACCGGGGACGGCCTTAAAAAGCCGCCCCCGTTTTTTGTTTTAAATTTCAAACATCAGGGATTAATCATGAATAAAGAAGTTTTCAACGGATTTCCGCAGTATATCCGTATCACAATCTGTACTCAAATCAAAAAATTGTTGTCGACGCCGTACTTCGGCTATGACGACCGTGAAGATATTGCGCAGGACATGCTATGCCACTATTTGTATAAGTTTTACGAAATCCCTGATGCCCCTGAAGCATTAGTGGTGCATGACCTGCGTCAATATGCCTTGCACTTGCTGGACAAACGAAAGCGAATCCGCGCACATTTAACATCCTCATTAGATTCTGATCAATCTGATGGGGATTTTTTTTGCGCCAATTTAAGCACATCTACTGACAATGTTCGTATGTTGATGGCTTATGAATTTCTTGAAAAAGCCGATACGCCGAAACTCAAATCTGCCATGCGACTTATTATGGAAGGCGAAAGCATTGACAGTGTGTCGCGCGTTTTGCATATAAGCAAAGAGACGATTTATAAGTATTTCAAGAAGATGCGTGAGCTTTAGGTACATAAAAGCGGTGATGCGGCAAGCCATGGGTCCTTCCCTACTCTTTTTTGTATGCGGGAGCGCAAGCCGCGTTAAAAATCTAGTCAAACAACTTTTTGTTTACTGGTCGCCAATCTTATAAACATTAGGATTCATAAGGCCTACAGCGGAATATGAAAATATTTCGGTTGGTCACTGGTCATTTCTACTGGTCATTTTGGCTGGTCACCACTAACAAATTTATGAGTTCTTCGGTGAAATACGGAGCTTTGATTGCCGCCAAAATCTATGTATACGAACACCAGACCCCCGCCGTTATCGACGACTACATCCGCAAAATCATCCTCAAAAGCAAGGATATTCCGGACAAGAAGTTGTGAGGGAAATTGCTACAAATTGCCAAATGAAAAAGCTGTTATTTCCTTTTTGTTCCCTTTTATTCCTTTTAAGGGAAATTTTTCTTGCATTATATTTTGGTGTTTATTAGAATAGCAGCATTCTTTTTATATGAGGTAGAAAAATGATGACGAGTGATATTCTAACCGTTGAAGAAGTGGCTGAATACCTGAAGCTTGCTAAGAAAACCGTCTATAAATTAGCGGCAGAGAAAAAGATACCTGCGTTTCGTGTAGGAAAATTCTGGCGTTTCAAAAAAGCAGAAATTGAAGAATGGATTAAGAATAAATAATGCAAAAAGATGTAACCATCAAAAGAGACTAAGACTAAAGGATTATATTATGTTTGAACAGAGTTTTAAGAATATTGATAACGAATTGCATAAAGATGCCGGTTGCTCTACCGAAATGGATTATATTGAACAAACGTCTTGGTTATTGTTCTTAAAATATCTGGAAGATTTGGAAAACAATCGTGCGATGGAAGCCGAACTTAACGGCAAAAAATATACCCCGATTATTGATGAGAATTATACTTGGAGCAGTTGGGCATATCCAAAGGGAGCTGACGGCAAGCTTGATTATCACAAAGCTATGACCGGTGATGACTTAGTAAACTTCGTCAGAGATAAGTTATGGCCTTATTTGGCTCGTTTTAAGGAACTAGCTGAGGCCGCCGACACCTTGGAATATAAAATCGGAGTTATTTTTAGTGAAATCCGCAACAAAATCAACGACGGCTATATTTTGCGCACCGTTATCAATATCATGCAGGAGATGCGCTTTCAGACTTCAGAAGAAAAGCACGAACTTTCCGAATTATATGAAGGAAAAATTCAAAATATGGGCAATAGCGGCCGTAATGGGGGTGAATATTATACGCCAAGACCGCTCATCAGAGCCATTATCAATGTTGTTCAACCAAAATTGGGCGACAAAATATACGATGGTGCCTGCGGTTCTGCCGGATTCTTAGTGGAGGCCTTTAATTATCTTAAGGAAAGCAAACAATTAACCGTTGATGAAATGGATACCCTGCAGAAGAAAACTCTGTTCGGTAAAGAATTTAAGCCGTTGCCGTATATCATTGCCATTATGAATATGATTTTACATGGGGTTGAAGCACCGAATATTATCCGCAAAGATACGCTTTCGGAAAACATTATGGCGGTGCAAACCAAAGACCAGTTTAATGTTATTCTGGCCAATCCGCCTTTTGGTGCCGCCACCAGCAAATCGGACATTCAAAACTTTCCGATAAAGACCAGCGAAACGGCTTATATGTTTATTCAGCATTTTATTAAATACCTCAAAGCCGGAGGTAATGCCGGTGTGGTTATTAAAAATACCTTTTTAAGCAACGGTGATGCAACAGATGTCCGGAGAGAGTTGCTGGAAAGCTGTAATCTTTATGCCATTTTGGATTTGCCGGCAAAAGTATTTTCTGCCGGAGTAAAAACTGTTGTGCTGTTTTTCAAAAAAGGCGGACCGACCAAGAAAATTTGGTATTATCAGCTAAACCTTGACCGGAATTTAGGCAAGACTAACCCCTTAAATGAAAATGATTTAGCTGATTTCTTAGAGTGTTTCAAAGGGCAAAAAGAAACCGAGAATTCTTGGTTTGTTGATTTGAAAGATGTTAATCCGGACACATTAGATTTATCGGTTAAAAACCCGAATAAGAGTGATGAAGTTATTTATCGTGAACCGAAAGATATTATTGAGGAAATAGAGGAACTTGATGCCGAAAGTTCTGAAATATTAAGCAAGATAAAGGAGTTGTTATAATGGAAACATTTATAACCTCATTTACCGCTATCGTTGCCGTATATATTGCCTATCAGCAATGGCAAACAAGTGAACGCGAAATCAAAAAAGATATGTTTCACATGAGATATACTCATTTTATTATTCCTATTAGAGAAAGTCTAAACAAAATAAATTCTGTATTAGGAGATAAAGGCTTTAATTTTCAAGCACTCATTCAACAAGAAATTGATTTATTTAGCCAACATTTCAGCTCTTATCGATATTTAATC
>USCF01000141.1 GCA_900553115.1 uncultured Alphaproteobacteria bacterium | reverse complement strand
TATATTCATTTTTAGCCTCATCAAACACAATATCATACACATTATCCTGAGCTTCTATATTAAAGCCTAAATTTTTTATTAAAGGAGGAATTTCGGTATTTGGAATACTGTTGTCAAAGTGCAACACGTTAGGCTGATTTGCAATATATGCTGGATAATTATTTGTATTTAAGTCATTTTTGTAATTATTAATTTTCTTATCCAAATTAGGGTGTGCTATTTCTACCTCTAAAAAATTCGTGTTATCAGCATCCACCTGACTAAACAGCTCTTTTTCAAAAGAGCTGACAGAGACCGAAGATAAATAGCTGTTATAGCGATTAAAAAAATCTGTAAAATCAAGGCTTTCGCAAAATCGTTGATATTGTAACTTTTTACGCTCTTTTTCTGCCTCGTGCTGATATTCTACATCTAAAGCAACAATATGATTGTCAGCCGTTGCAACTAATAACTTTTCAATAGCCATCTGTATATCCTGTTTGTTTTTTTGTGAGATTAGCACGTTTTTGACAAAAAATCAACAGAATTAAGCATTAACATTTTCTCGGCCAGACATGGCTTTTTGCAGAGATTTTTGATATTCTTGATAATGCAAATCAAGCTCTCGACGAATATTGCGCAGCAATGAATCGTCTTTAGGAGCCTTATCAATAGCCTGCAGCAAAGAAAGTCCGCCTTTGCTTTTCAGTACCGACAACATCATACTGCGCTCGGTATTATCCAAAACCATAAACAGATTGATAACCAAGTTCTTCAAATAGGTGTTTCCTTCCAAAGGTGGTCTATCACCATATTTATCAGTCAAATAAGCCGCAAATTTTTGGCGCAGCGCTTCTTCTTCACGATGCTTTCCTAGCTCAATCTCATTGTGCTTAATAACAGCATTTTGCCACATCTGAATGCGATTATCCAAAGTCAGTCCCAATGATTTATATGATGCCATTCTTTGTTCTGGATTCAAGCAATCCTCACATTTTTGGGGTAATGACGCAATTTGTTGTAAAGAACGTTTAAACAACTCGCAAAAAGTATTATTAGCCTTCAAAAAAGGACAATATTCCGGACATTTTTTATTAACTTCATTTTCAGACATGATATAGCTTCTCCCTACACAAAAGAGTAACGCAAAAAAGCTTAAAATTCAATAAATAAAGCGCCCTAAAGGCGCTTTATTTTTTATTCTGCTGTTTCCGGTTTGGCGCGTTTGCGGGCAATCGGATCAAGAATACGTTTTCTTAAACGCAATGATTTTGGCGTAACTTCCAAAAGCTCATCAGATTGAATATAAGCCAAAGCCTGTTCCAAACTCAATTTACGCGGCGGAATAAGGTCAATCGCCTCATCTTTACCGGCAGCGCGGATATTGGTCAGCTGCTTAGATTTTGTCGGGTTTACTTCAATATCATTGTATTTTGTATGCTCGCCGATAATCATGCCCACATAAACCGGACTATTGTGTTCAACAAACATCGGGCCGCGGTCTTGCAATTTCCACAATGAATAAGCAATTGCCTGCCCGTTTTCACTGGAAATCATCACGCCGTTACGACGGTCTTCAATCTCGCCTTTATACGGCTCAAAAGCATAGAAAATACGGTTCATAACGCCTGTTCCACGCGTATCGGTCAAAAATTCGGAATGATAGCCGATTAAACCGCGGGAAGGAGCATGGAAAATCAAACGCACCTTATTACCAACTTGAGATGGTATCATTTCTACCAATTCAGCGCGGCGTTTGCTTAATTTTTCTACCACTGCGCCAGAAAATTCCTCATCAACATCAACCACAACTTCTTCAACCGGCTCCAAAAGCTGGCCATTTTCATCGCGTTTCATAATAACGCGCGGACGAGAAATTGAAAGTTCAAAGCCTTCACGGCGCATGGTTTCAATCAAAACACCAAGCTGCAACTCACCACGGCCGGCAACTTCAAAAGTATCCGAGTTATCGGTGCGGGAAATTTTCAAAGCAATATTACCTTCAGCCTCTTTTTCCAAACGCGCCCAAATCACACGAGAAGTTACTTTATCACCTTCTTTACCGGCTAATGGAGAATCATTTACCGAAAATGTCATCGCTAATGTCGGCGGATCAATCGGCTGAGCTTTGATAAAGTCTTTTACATCTACTTCCGGTGCGCAGATAGTGTCAGCCACCGTACCTTTAACAATACCGGCCACCGCAACAATATCACCAGCGTGAGCCGCGTCTAAAGCCACGCGTTCCAAACCCTTATAAGCCATAATTTTAGTAATTTTAGCGCGTTCAACTTCGCCATGTTCGTTAATAACCTTTACGGCATCATTTACTTTTACGCTGCCGCTTTGAATTTTACCGGTTAAAATACGGCCGACAAATTTATCGGATTCCAAAGTTGTTGCCAACATTCTAAAAGGTTTATCCGGCTCGCAAACAGGTTCACTGACATAAGATACAATAGTTTCAAACAACGGCGTCAAATCTTTATGCTCATCAGCCAAATCGCGAACAGCCCAGCCATTGCGTCCTGAAGCATATAAAATAGGGAAGTCCAACTGCTCATCATTAGCATTCAAGCTGACAAACAAATCAAAAATTTCATTCAAAACTTCGTCCGGACGAGCATCAGGTTTATCTGCCTTATTGATGACAACAATAGGTTTTAAGCCGATTTTAAGAGCTTTACCCAAAACGAATTTAGTTTGCGGCATTGGTCCTTCTGAAGCGTCAACCAGCAGCACAACACCATCAACCATAGATAAAATACGTTCAACTTCACCGCCAAAGTCAGCGTGTCCCGGAGTGTCTACAATGTTTATATGAGTACCATGCCAATCAACAGAAGTGCATTTAGAAAGAATGGTAATACCTCTTTCACGCTCCAATGCGTTACTATCCATAACGCAATCAGCTACTTTTTGATTATCGCGGAACGTACCGCTTTGGCGCAACAGCCCGTCAACCAAAGTCGTTTTACCGTGGTCAACGTGAGCTATAATGGCAATATTTCTCATACTCATTAATTTTTCCTTTTTTCAAATCTCCACAAAAAAGCCGCGCGGAAAACACTATCCACGTGCTTAAAGTTGCCTAACAATAGCGCATTTTTTTAAAATTTCAAGAGTTTTTAATCTTTATTTTTAAGTAGTTAACGATAAAAAATTCTTTCCACTGCTTTAATATCAGCCGGAGAAACATAAACAATCAGCTTATCATCTTCTTTTATTTGATAATCTGTTGGATTATATATAAAT
>USCF01000140.1 GCA_900553115.1 uncultured Alphaproteobacteria bacterium | reverse complement strand
ACTTGAAAAACTGGAAAAAGAAATTTGTCAGCTCCGCAAAGAAATTGAAGACCTGAAAAGGGAAGAAGACAAATGAAAAGATTTGTCTTCTTCCTGCTTGTTTTGATAGCGACAGGTTTTAACGACCTCGCAAAAGTTTTTTTTAAGTTAGGGCAAAAAGTTTATGGAAGACATAAAAATTGATGAAATAGCAAACGCTTTACGAGCTGATATATTGAATCTTTGTTATGCGATTGGACTGCAAGGAAAAATAGACCATAATGAATTTGTTGCCTACAATCCAACTCGCGCAGATAAACACCTCGGAAGTTTCCGCGTTTGTATTCGTGGTGCTAAACAAGGAATTTGGGCGGAATTTGCCTCAGGAGAACGAGGCGACCCATTGGATTTGATTAACTATTGCATATTTCATAATTCCACCAATAAACACGAAGCTATAGAATGGGCTAAACAATTTTTAGGCGTTGCTTCAGGTCATCGAGGCGAACTTGAAAAAGTTAAACAAAGAGCTGAAGAACAAAAAGAAAAAGCTGAAGAAGAGCAAAAAAGAGAAAATGAACTATTCCGCCGCCGCGCGCAAAAAATTTATTTAGACGCTAATTCATACATAAAAGGAACACCGGCAGAGCTTTACTTTAATGCTCGCGGGATTGATTTTTCTGTTCTCAAACGTTATCCCAAAGCTATCCGTTTTGAAAAGAATTGTTATTATGAACGCGATAAGAGAACCGGCGAGACTATTTATATGCCGGCTATAGTTGCCGCTGTGAATAATGAAGCAGGAGAATTTGTTGCCGTACATAGAACATATTTAGAAAATATCAATGGAATATGGCACAGAAAAAATAAAAAAGTTTTAGGCGCGTTTGCCGGATCTGCGATTCACTTGTGGCGCGGCAAAACGCGGCTACCTGTTAGCAAATTGGCTGAAGCTAAAGATTTAGATGAAATTGACCGTACTTTAATAATCTGCGAGGGGATTGAAGACGGTTTAAGTATTGCAATGGCTTGCCCGGAATATCGTATTTGGACAGCTCTTTCGGTTTCTAATATGAAAAATGTCCATATTCCTAAACCGATTGATACCGTTATCATTGCTGGAGACAATGACGGCGAAGAACATATTGCAACTATATACGCCGAGCAGGCGGCGCAAGCCTTTCAACAACAAGACTTGACCGTCTTAATTGCGCGTCCGGAAAATGCTCACGATTTTAATGATGAGTTGACTGGAAAAGATTATAAACACAGCTGATTGGCGTCAGCTTTTCAAAGGATAGACGATGAAAACGGATTCTATAAAAAAAAGCATTCAAAATGCTAAACCTGCAAAATCAAAGAAAAATTTATATTTACCGGATAGCTGCCCCGTAATTCCATTAGGCACGAAAAAAGGCACTTATTACTATATTGATTCTTTAGGGCAATTCCGAGAACTCCGCGACAAGGAACATCAGAGAACAATCTTAATGGGGTTGTTTGGCAATAAAATTGACTTTGTGAGAACTGGTAAATATGCACGGCGAAATGAAGACGGAGATGTTTCCGGCTGGAAACCAGAACTTGTTGCAGAGGATTTAATGGCAGAATGTGCGGCTCGCGGTGTTTGGGAGCCGTTTGAAAAAGTTAGAGGCACTGGCTGTTGGCTGAATGATGACAATTCAATAGTTGTTCATGCCGGCGATAAAATTTTGATTGATGGTGCCGAGTTCAATCCTGGGGTCTGCGGAAGCTACGTCTATCCTAGCGAACCCGCACGCCAAAGACCTTGGGACAAAGACGTTAAGCCCACGGAAATTAAGCCGCTTTTAGATTTACTCAAAACGTGGGCTTGGCGTCGTCCTCAAATTGATCCAATGCTATTGCTTGGCTGGATTGGTGCGGCTATGATTGGCGGAGCATTGAAATGGCGTCCGCTGATGTGGCTATCCGGTAATCGCGGAACCGGTAAATCCACCCTGCAAGATGTTATCAACAGCGTTTTTAATAAATCTATTCTTTCAGTTTCTGACCCGACACCGGCGGCTATTTTTCAGAAAATAGGATTTTCAAGCCTGCCGGTTGCCTTAGATGAAATGGAACCTGAAACAGATAACAGAAAAGTTCAGGCTATTATCAAACTTGCCAGACAAGCCTGCTCCGGCGGTGTAATTCTTAGAGGAAGCGCCGAAGGCAATGCCAGCGAATTTAAGGCCCGAAATTGTTACCTGTTCAGTTCTATTTTGGTGCCGCCGTTACTGCCTCAAGACCGCTCGCGTATGGCGATTTTAGAGCTTGACAGTATCAGCGGCACTCCGCCGATAATCAATCGTAAAAATTTAAGTGAAATCGGCTCTAAAATTTACGCAAGAATGATAAAATACCGAGAAAACTTCAACTCAAATATGGAAAGTTTACGGCAAGCATTCTCTAAAATGGACTTTGACAGCCGCGGTTGCGACCAATTCGGCACACTAATTGCCGCTCAAGATGTTTTGTTAAAAGATTACCCAATGACATCTGATGATGTTGATGAAATATGCGATTTGATGAAAGATGTTATTGATGCTGAAAACTTTGATTCAGACAGTAATCAGGTACAATGCCGCGACCACCTTTTAACATCAACGCTTGATACTTACAAAGACGGCCGCAAGCGGGCAATCGGCGATTGGATAGCTCAAGCCGCCGGTTATACGAGCACGGAAAAATCTGAAAATGTTTCTGAAGCCTCTAAAACCTTAGCGGCAATCGGCTTAAAAGTTGATGAAGAAACAATCGGAACAGTAAAAATGAAATTTCTTTATATTGCCACAAATCATCAAGGATTGGCTAAAATATATAAAGACACACCGTGGGCGGGCGGTGTATGGACGCAGGCTTTTCGGCGTTTTAAACTGTCAAAGCCTTATAATACCCGCCGTTTCGGCGGTGTAGCAAGCAAATGTACAGCTATACCTATTTCAGAAATTTTAGGAGAAGAAGGAGATTTTAATGCCTGATAATATACTTCAAAAATTAGAAAAAGAAAATCAAAAGGAAAGGAATGAGTAAATGAATCAGTCAAGTGATGCCGCAGAACAAATTGTAAGAATGAGTTTAGAAGGCTTTGAGGTCGCTGCTAAAGTAACAGGAAGTGGTGCTAAAAATATTGCAGTACTTTTATATACCATCATGAAAAATAAAGAACAAACAAGTGGTAAATCAAAACTTTCAAGTATGCTAAAAAGTGGTAAACCTCTTACAATTTTTACTATTAAAAAAGATG
>USCF01000139.1 GCA_900553115.1 uncultured Alphaproteobacteria bacterium | reverse complement strand
ACATAAAGCAACAACTTTTTCTGAACTGCTTAAATTTTATTTGCTTATCGGCTAAAACGCTTGGCAAAAACAAACTTATCTTCACCATTAATTTGCTTTATATTTTCATTTTGCAAAATATGCGGTAATTCCACAGAAACAAAGGTGCTGCGCGGATCCGCTCCGGTCACAAAAGCCAAAACATTACCCGAAGCCGCCGCAATAAAGCGTTTTGACGCCAACGCCCAAACTTTTAAAATCTCCGAATCTGGACAGCCGCTGCCGGTTTCCAACCCCAATGCAATCAGCTTTTTTCCACAAGGAGTATCGTCTAAAGTATAGCATTCCTTATGCTCATCAAGATACGCCATCGCCGCGTCTTTATTTTTGCGCGTCGGCAAATAGCTGATACTATACAGCACAACGCTGTTCGGCGGCGTGGAAACATCTTCGGTTTCGGCAATTATATAGGCTTCTTCAAGTTTATTCATAGCACAACCTAACACCCTAGCGAATCGCTAATTATGCGTTTTCTGCCGCTGTTTCAGCTGGCTTTTCGGCGGTGCGGCGGTGAATAACCCGACGGCGCGGTTTAGGCTCAGGCTCCGCTGAAGAATCGGGAGTTTCTGCCTCAGCTGCATTTTCTTTGGCCGAAACATCAACCACCGTAAAGCTACGTCTTTTTCTTGGCTTTTCTGCAGTTTTCTTTACTTCTGTTTCTGTCATGGTCTGCGGAGCTGCAGCTTCGGTTTCAACCAAATTATTTTCTGGGGTTTCAACGCTATTATTTTCGGTCGGCTGAATTTCTGCTGTTTTTTCGGCAGACGGCTCAGAAGCTTGATTTTGCGGGTTATTTTGTTCAACCGCATTGTCTTTATTTTGATTTTTACGCTCGTTTATTTCTGTCACGATTTTGCGATAATGCTCAGCATATTGGCGAAAAACCTCCATTTGCACATAGTCGCCGTTGTTGTGTGCTTCTTTTGCCAGCTCATTATATTTTTTTATCAAATCTAAAGCCGTACCGCTCAATTTTCCGGCAGAGCTGACGCTATCAAACTTATAATTCAGTGAATATATCGTATTTCCACGAAACTTATTGTTATTGTTTATTTTTTTCATATAAAAACCATTCTAAAAAACCGATTAATCGGTGCTGTAATTAAACAAATTTTCGGACGAACAGAAGATATCCGATAATTTTTTATACCCATTATAAAAAAATTATGCAACTTTTTTTTGCAAAATTACACAGCGTTCAATACCGGCTAAATCCGGCACAATACAGCACAGCTCCAGCTGTCTGGCCATAAAAATTTGCGCCACGCGGCGTGCTTGTCCCTGCCCTACTTCCAACAAAATATAGGCGTTATCAGCAAGCAAAAAGGGTGCAAGTTCGGCTATTTTTTCATAACAATCATAGCCGCTGTTTCCGCCGTCTAAAGCCAGCATGGGGTCATAGTTTTTAACCTCCGGTTCCAGCTGTTCAATCTCCAAACGCGGAATATACGGAGGATTAGACACAACCATTTGAAACGTCGTTGAAAAATGCTGCAAAAAATCTTTATCAAACCAGCCGGCATTAATAAAATTCAGCCTATTTTGCAAATTTAGATTTGCGGCGTTTTCTTGCGCCGTTTGCAAAGCTTGGGCAGAAATATCCACCGCTACGCCCCGCATTTTTTCTCTTTCCGCCAAAATAGATTCTATGATACACCCGCTGCCTGTTCCCAAATCCAAAATTTTTCCGGTGCTGTCCAGTGGCAAAAGTTCAAGCGCTTTTTCAACTAAAATTTCTGTATCCGGACGCGGTGACAGCACGTTTTCATTGGTAATAAACTCATTTTTATAAAAACCCTTTTTGCCAAGGATTTTATCCAACGGACAATGCGACAAGCGTTTTTTCACAAACTTTTCAATTTGTTGTTTTTGTTCATAATTTACTTCGCAGCCGGAGTATATTTCTGCAATGTCCTTTTGCAGAACAAATGCAAAAATTTCCCTCGCCTCCAAACGCGGACTGGCTACTTTTTCTTGCGCCAATTGGGCGACAATGTCACTAAAAAAATCCATATTTTAAGCCGCCGAAGACATGGCAGCCTTAACTTCTGCCGAAAGTTTTTCAAAAGCTTTTTTCTCTATTTGGCGCACGCGCTCGCGGCTGATATTAAATTTGGCGCCGATATCTTCCAAAGTTTGCGGAGAATCGGTTAGCATTCTGTTTTTGACAATATATTGTTCGCGCTCGTTCAGTTTAGCCAAGCAGGTCTGTAAAATTTTACGACGCACCTCGGCTTCTTGTTTTTGTTCAAGTCGCCCCTCAATATTTTGAGTTTTATCGGCCAGCAAATCAATTTTTTCCATCTGCTCATCATCATTGTTGTGGGCCGCCGTATTCAAAGAGGTGTCACCGCCAATGCGCTGATTCATTTCGATCACGTCTTTTTCATCTACCACCAATTCTTGGGCTATTTGTTTGACCACAGATGGCTCTAGTTCTTTGTTTTCATAAATTCCCAAACGAGCCTTTATGCGCCCTAAATTATAAAACAATTTTTTCTGCGCCGCCACCGTGCCAATTTTAACCAACGACCATGAACGCAGCACAAAATCGTTCAAAGCCGCTTTTATCCATAAAATCGCATACGTTGAAAGCCGCACATTTTTGTTTGTATCAAACTTTTTTACCGCCTGCATCAACCCAATATTCGCTTCGGAAATCAAATCGGCTGTCGGAAGTCCATAACGGCGATAGGTCAGTGCAATTTTCACCGCCAAACGCAAATGCGAGGTAATAAGCTTTTGCGCCGCCGCTAAATCTCCGTTTTCTTTAAAATTACGCAGCAACTGGTTTTCTTCTTCTTCACTCAAAACCGGAAATTTGCGGATTTCTTCAAGATAAGCATGCAGACTATTTTCTTCCGTCAAAACCGGAAGATTGCTTTTAGGCTCATAAACCACAAGATTTTTGTGTTCGGTACTCAAGTTCATCACCAGTTATAGATAAATGACGCGTTATCCAAATTTTCGGTAGAAGTCATCAGGTTTGTAACCACAATTTTATAGAAATTTAAATACGGATAAATAATAACGTAAACATTTTTAAAGTTATTTTCGGCAGCTTCATTTGATGATTTGCAAATATGTTTAATTTCACGATGTTCGTTGATACGCAAAAAAGCATCTGCCGAAGCGGCATTAAAATCTTGTTTAGCATCAATTTTTTGGTCGGTAACATCTTCAAAATCCTGCATATTTCTAACCATTAAAATACGCTCACGC
>USCF01000138.1 GCA_900553115.1 uncultured Alphaproteobacteria bacterium | reverse complement strand
GCAATAGCTAAAAAACAAACAATTATTTAAAAGTGAAAATCATATTTTTTGTCAAATTTTCTTGCAATCAAACCAAATTATTGCTAAAATATTTTTAGTTGCATTACAAAATATTCGAAGGAGCATAAAATTATGGGAATGTTTGTTGACGCCAACGGCAATGAAATCAAAGAAGTTACTGCCGAAAACATTGAAGACTATAAGAAATGGTTGCAAACAGATAAAAATCCAGATGTTTCTCATCTGTTTAATTCTAATGATGTTTCTTTAGCAGACCTTGCCGTGTCGCCATATTTGGATGACAAACAAACCAAAGCTGCAGCGATGATGGTTTATAGAGATGTCGCCCGCAATCCGGAAGACGACAGATTGAATGAATATATTGATTTAGCCAAGAAAAACCGTCAGGTTGTCGCCAAAAGCTGGAGAGCCATGGGAAATTCTGTGGGCGGAAGAGCGTTTGATAATGTTCTGGATATGATAAACAAGCGTCCGGCTGCCGAAAACTTAGCTTTTGTCTTAGCTTCTATTGAAGCAGGTATCAGCAATATCACCTATTACTCCGGAAAAACTGATGATTTCAGCAAAATTTCCGGCGAAAACAAAAAGTATGCTGAAGAATTGCTGAATCTGGCCGCTCCGGCTTATCTTAAAGGACGTTATGACGGAAGTGATTCTAAAACAAGCATTTCTTCTATGTGCGTCAAAAGCTTGGTTCAAAATGGTTCAATGATAAACTTAAGAACATCTAATGAAAACCGTGAAGTAATTTCAAAAGCCCTTATGAACAATGAATATCGTTATGTTCTAAAAAATTTAGAGGCTTTAAAAACAGAATATTTGAATGAGGAAATGCTGACGATACTTGCTCAAAAATATGCTCCGGCTCAGCAGTATAAAGATACTAAAGGTGCTAAAACTCAAGCCGAGAAAAATGTCAACATTTTACCGAAGGGGTATCAAAATTTCAAAAAAGCAGTTTTAAATCTGATTAACAAACAAGACAAATACGACCGCACTCGCTATGGTGAGGAAAGAGGTTTGAATGAACGCTATTTAGAAGTTTGTAAAAAAATCAATGTTGCAGAAAATATTGCCCGCAATCCCAAATGCATGGCTGGTTTATATTTGGAAACTGCCCGTAAAGACATTGAAGAAGGACGGGTTGCTCGTTTGGATAAAACAGCTTTATCCGATGTTTTAAAACATGATGACGGCAAATATCTGGCTATGCTGCCACAGGAATTTGTGCAAAATAACAAAGATTTGATTGAAAGCTCTTTGCCAAAAAATGTAAAAATCAGTTTGGCCGAACAAAATGTTGCCGGTGCATCTAATTTTAGCATTGCTTCCCTGGGCGAACGTAACCGTACGACTAAAGAAAACAAAAAAATTTTGAAGAATTTAGAGACTGAACAAAAAAAGATTAAACCTAAAATCGATTATCTGCAAAAAGATAAAGAAGAAATTGAACAGCTAAAACAAACTGCTACCGCTAAGTACAATATTTTTGCGGCAGAAGAAAATAACGCCAAAGCTATATTTTCGCTGCAAGATGGTTATGACAGCATTAAACGCCTTATGAAAGAAGGCAAAGACGCCGAACAGATTTTATCAAAAGAAGCGGTAGAAAAAGTTATAGCCGAAAGATTAGAAGGTAAAAATTCAATATTACAAATGCCGCAAGAAGGCTCTTTGCCAATAATGTTTGGTCGTAAAGAAGAAAAAGAACGCCGTGAAAAACTAGCTAATAAAATAACAGAATTTAATCAGAGAATGGATTCTGTAGTACCTTATCTAAAAAAAGAATATGCTGGAAAAATTTTATCGCCAGATGCATATAATCAAGCACTGAAAAAAACAGAAACAACTAAGCAAGAATATAACAATGCCGCTTATAATCATTCATCGCGCTTAATTTCTCAAGGGCGACAAAACACAAATGAACTGGAAGATTTAACCCAACGCAATAATTTTATTGAACAGGCACGCGAGCGTATTCAAGAAAAAGAAACCCAGAAAAAAGAAGCAGTTAAAAAGTTAGTCGGCGTACCGGATAAAACCGCTGTACAGACTGTTCCGCAAAGTGCCGAAAAAGCCGAAAAAGCACAAATTCGCAAGCAAAATAAACAGGTAGAAGATAAGTTGGCAACTAAAGAAAAAACTTTTGCCGGAAAATCTGATGCCGAAAAAGTAGGTCTGCAAAAGCAGCGCCAAAATCAAGCAATGCGCTGATAAAATTGACTAAACATTAAAGAGCTTTTCTAGACCGGAAAAGCTCTTTTTTATTACTTAGCAAACAGCTGCAAACTAATTTTAGATGTCCAAATTATCCACGAATTTAGCACGCTCGATAATAAAGCGGAAACGCTGTTCAGGATCTTTTCCCATCAAACGCTCCACTTGGCGACGGGTTTCAAAATCTTCAGCCCTACCCTCTTCGGTTGAGGTATTAGGAATCACCACTCGCAGCAAAATACGGTTGTTTTTATCCATAGTCGTTTCTTTCAGCTGCTGCGGACTCATTTCGCCCAAACCTTTAAAGCGGCTGATATCCGGCTTGGTATTGCCTTTTACAACCTTTGCCAAAATCTTGTCTTTTTCATCATCGTCTAGAGCATAGTAGTTTTTGCCGCCGGCGACGATTTTATACAAAGGCGGAGTGGCAATATACAAGTGTCCGTTTTCAATCAGCTTGGGCATATGCTGATAAAAGAACGTCATTAACAATGAGGTAATGTGCGCGCCGTCAACATCGGCATCGGTCATGATAATTATTTTTTCATAGCGCAGATTATCTTCGTTATAGTTATCTTTAACGCCGCAGCCCAACGCTTCTATCATATCCTTAATTTCTTGATTTTGCGATATACGTTCCAAAGACGCGCTGGCCACGTTCAAAATTTTACCGCGCAAAGGCAAAATAGCCTGCGTAACTCTGTCGCGTCCCTGTTTGGCTGAACCGCCGGCGGAATCACCTTCCACAATAAATATTTCGGTATTTTCGGCCGCGGCCTGCGAACAGTCGGCAAGTTTGCCCGGCAGGCGCAGTTTTTTAGTCGGCGCCTTACGGTTTTGTACTTTTTCTTCTTTTTTCTTTTTGCGGGCTTCGGCTCGATCCAAAACATATTCTATCAGAGCCTTGGCGTTTTCCACATCCGAAGAAAGCCAATGGTCAAACGAATCTTTTACAGCAGTTTCCACCAAACGAATCGCCTTGGTAGAAGTTAATTTATCTTTAGTTTGTCCCTGAAATTGCGTATCGGTAATGAAAACCG
>USCF01000137.1 GCA_900553115.1 uncultured Alphaproteobacteria bacterium | reverse complement strand
TACAATACAAGCTTTTTGATCGCATCATTATACAAAACTTCATACATATTGCTATCAATCCAATCGTCAGGCTCTACAATACCAATATATTCGCCGGTAGCGACCTCTATACCATGATTTACAGCTCGACCGTAGCCGCCATTGGGTTGGTGTATGGCAATAACTCTTTTATCTTTTTTGGCATATTCATCCACAATTTGCGGACATCTATCCTTTGAACCATCATCAACCAAAATAATTTCAATATCTTTCAACGTTTGCGCCAAAATACTGTCTACACATTGATTAAGATATTTTTCTACACCATAAATCGGTACAACTACAGATACTTTAGGCTGTTTTTTGTTCATTTTATTTCTCCAGTTTAATCTCTTCAAAAAGTTCTAGGGCGCGGTTGATGGCTTTATCCATATCATAATAGCGATAGTCGCCGAGACGGCCCAAAAAATATACGTTGTTTAAAGTTTTGGCTTTGGCTGAATATTTGGCATATAATGCCGCATTCGCCTCATTTGGAATTGGATAGTATCTTTCATTTTTGCCGCGCTCAAAAGCTTCGGAATATTCCTTGGCTATCACGGTTTTGGCGCTCAAATCATTCAGATAATATTTATACTCATGAATACGCGTAAAATCATAGTTGCACGGATAGTTCACTACCGCGTTGCTCTGATAATACGGCATATCCAATTCCTGCAGCTCAAAATTAACACTGCGGTATGGCAGTTCGCCAAACTCGTAGCCAAAAAACTCGTCAATCGGTCCGGTATAAAACAAGCGGTCGTACGGTTCTTTGCAGTCCGCAAATTTAGTGTTTAGCCGCACTTCTATGTTTGGGTGATTCAGCATATTCTTTATGGTTTCGGTATAGCCGCAAAACGGAATCCCCTGATATTTGTCTTGAAAATAGCGTTCGTCGCACGAAATATACACCGGTACTCGCGCGGTCACAGCGCCGTCTACTTCATTGGGATTGACGCCCCACTGTTTGGTGGTGTAGTGCAAAAACACCTTTTCATAAACATAATCCGCCAAAAATTTCAAATCGGCGTCATCTTGCTTTTGAAACTCTAAAATCGGCACTTTTTTGTTATAGGAAAAATGTGTCAGCAACTTTTCTTCCATACGGCGCGCCATACTTTCTGGAAAAACATCGTACAAAGTGCGCAAATTAAAAGGTATGGTCGTTTCCACGCCGTCAATAACCGCAATCACTTTGTGCATATAGGTGTTGAAAGCGGCAAAACGGCTGACAAAATTCCACACATTTTCTAAATTGGTGTGAAAAATATGTGAACCGTATTTATGAATCATAATGCCGTTGCGGTCGCGGTAGTCATACGCGTTGCCGGCGATGTGCTCTTTGGCGTCTATCACCACCACTTTTTGGTTAAGTTCTTCGGCAATTTTTCGGGCAATCGTCGCGCCGGAAAACCCCGCCCCAACTACTAAATTTTTCATATTTTCTCCTTAAGTTTTTTCTTTATGTCACGCCATAACCAGCTGAGATAAAATAATTTTTCTGAAAATTGCAAAAGTCTGAGTTTTTTAACCCGCTTTTGCGGCAAGGCTAAATTTTTGTTGGTTAGCAAACCAAGCAAATAATCTTTTTGTTGCGCAATATAGGTTCGGCGTCCTTCCGGCGTTAGACGATTCATGTTCCAAAACACACCTTCGCAGCGCCGCAACATTGCCAAATTTTGCCACTGACTTAAATCATGATTTTCCAAATAGCGGTCAAGCTCATCATACTCAGCATCTAGGCAAAAAATTTTATTGAGATTTTTAACCGATGACTGCAAATTATCCTGCCGATAATGCAAAAAAGCTTTTTCCAGCAAATAAATTCTTTGCGCGCAGATGTTGGTTTTGAAAATAAAGGCCGTGTCCTGATATGACGCACCCGCGGTTTCATTTATCCAAATATCGTGCTCCAGCAAAAACTTCCGCCGATATAGCGCCGACCATATCGAACCCCAAATTTTACCAACATATTCTTGCGGCGACAGCTGAAAAACCTGATTATAATTATTTGCGCCGATTTTAACAATTTTATTTCTACCGTCGCTCCAATAACGATAATAATCAGCCTTTATCACATCTAAATTTTGGGCGGCGGCTAGATTGTACAAAGTTTCGTACATCTCGCTGTCTGCCCAGTCATCGGACTCTAAAATAGCCACATATTCTCCCGAAGCGGCTTTCAAACCCGCATTAACCGCTTTACCATATCCGCCGTTTTTTTGACTGATAACTTTTAGTCTGGCGTCTTTGGCCGCGTAATCGCGCAAAATTTTACCGCTATTGTCGGTGGAACCGTCGTTTATGCAAATTATTTCAATATCCTGCAAAGTTTGAGCGCACGCACTATCCAAACAACGAGGCAAATATTTTTCCACGTTGTAAACAGGTATGACGATTGACACTTTTAACATTTTAGGATTTCACCAAACTTTTAGTATTATAATTTAATGTATGTTAAATTCTTATACTATTATTGGTCTTAGAGAGTCAAGAACTATTATCTTATTGGTGCAAAATTAAAAATCTGTATACTGCATTTCATCAAGTTTTATCATACATTCAACCGCATCGCCATAGGTCACTACCGACTGGCGGCAGGGCTCAATGCTTTTGCTTTTAACGGTGGTTATTTTTTGTTCCGCGCACGAACTCAAGATAATCATTTGGCAAAGCGCGGTAATAGCAATCATCTTGCTTGAGCAGCACCTTTGTCTTGAGTTTGGCAATTTGTTCGTTGGCTTTTTGCTGTTTGGCATAATATTCTTCCCTTTGTTTGATTAATTTTTCTTGGTTTTGCTGCAATATTTCATTTTGCTGACGCAGCAGCATATTGCTCTGCTGGCTTTTTTGCAGGCAAATATGCTGATAATACACATACCCCGCTAACATGGTCGCCAAAATTAAAACATATTTCATCATACACCCGCCAGCAATAAAACAAACGCCTGCGCAACGTTTTCGGCATATTCCGGACAGCGCAAAGAAATTATGACTAAAATCGCCGCCGCTATCAGGGTTAAGATGATTTTATGTTTGCGCAGCCAGCACAAGCCGCATGCGCACCTTTTTTGTTTTTTCATTTTTCCTCCTGTTTTTAAACAACAAAAAAAGACGAATTTCTTCGTCCTTGCCGATATTTTGATATAAAAAAAGAGCGCTCCTTTTTTTTTAGGATACACTCTTTTATTATGCCCAAAAATAGCATACGTTAGGGACTAATGTCAAACTGTTTTATTTTTTTAGCGTAAAATCAACATGTTATTTTAACGACATTTTTACTTTACATTTTTAGAAAATGAATATATATTTTAATTGTCTTAT
>USCF01000136.1 GCA_900553115.1 uncultured Alphaproteobacteria bacterium | reverse complement strand
AAACAAGATGCTATCAAAAACAATCATGAAGAGCTGCTAAGACAGCAACAAACAGAAAAACAGCACAGCAAAAAAACATTTGATTTGATGAATTTCTTAAACAAACAAAAAGAACTCGATAAATAGAGCTTATTTGCCGTGAAATAGTTTTGTTAGTTTCTTTACATCTTCATTGCTCAAAATCTTTTGAACGGCAGTTGTTTTTTGCCATAATCTTCCGCCATAATAAGTATGCTGCCAGCGAAATTCATCTTTTTGAGAACAAAAATTTTCCAACGGTTGTTGCCACAAACTTTCGGCAAACGGACGATACAACCGGTTAAAAATGAATAAAGGGAAACGCAAAATCTGCCACCGCAGTGGTTTAGCATAGTCAATAAAAACCGCTTTTCCGCCGGTGGCCAGACTATTTAGAACATTGTCCATAACTTTTTGACGCGTTTTTAAAGGCAACTCGTGCAAAAGATTATAGCATATAACAACGTCATATTTTTCATCCCAGTTCATTGTCGCATTATAATTTATGATTTCAATATTTTTGCGGGCATACTTTTCTTTGGCGCGTTCAATTTGCAAATCAGAAATATCAAACACATCTATTTTACCATGTTTTCGCACTTTTTGATAGATTCGCTCCAGCTCGTCGCCAAAAGTCAAACCAATTTGCAAAACATGCGCATTTTTGGCCACGTCGCGCAGCAAATCTGACATTATTTTTTTCTTTAAGCCAAAACTACCCAGTCTTACGATTCGCTCATCATCGAAAATCCCCGACAGCACCTTGTTATTATACAATTTATTGAACAAAATATTCATATATGGCGGAACAGGATTTGATTTTTTCATATCAGCACTCCTTAAACATCACTGTCCTGCAGCAAACCACGATGTCTGGCTTCTCGTACAGCCTGCATTCTATTACTTACCTCTAACGCACGCATTAACAAAGTTATATGAATTTTCACAGTTCCTTCGCTCAGCCCCAAACGATAAGCAATTTGTTTGTTAGAAAGCCCCTCGGACAAACACTTCAAAACTTCTGTTTGTCTTGGCGTAAGCACTTTATTTTCACGCACCGATTTTGGCGATTCGTTTAAATCTTCAATTAAATCATGTATTGGTAATTTTCTGTTTTTCAGATTCAGATTCAATAATTCAGGAGGAATATACATACCGCCGGCCATAACCAAATTAATAGCGCTTAAAATAATGTTGTTCGGGAAAGCCTTAGAAACATAGCCAGACACGCCGATATCATACGTTTTTTGTAAAATTTCCGGATCAAAAACAGCCGATATGATGATAATAGGCACTTCGGGACAAAGCGAATGAACACGGCTGATTGCTTCAAGCCAATTTGCCCCTGGCATAGCCAAATCGGTAATAATCAAATCAAAGTCTTTTTGTTTTTCTAAAACTTCAAAAATTCCTGTATAGCTGTTAGTCAATAAAATTTCTGCCTCTGGATATTGCTTATGTAAAATAAACTCCAGCCCCTGCAAAAACAATTCATGATCATCTGCGATTAAAAACTTCATTTCACCAATCTCCGTTTATAGCCTGCCAGCACGAGAGCGAAGCAATAGCTGCTGTTTCGGCACGTAGAATACGCTGTCCCAAAGAAATTGACCTAACAAAAGAATACGTCTGTATTTTTTTTGCCTCTTCAGAGCTAAAACCGCCTTCCGGTCCTACAATAATTGCCGCTTTAGGGCTATTCTTCATCACCTCTGCAATATTTTTCCCATTACCCTTTTCATCTAAAAAAAACAGTGTTCTTTGGCTGTCCCAATTTTCCAAAATTTTATCCAGCGTAGCAACTTGAGCAACCTGAGGAATCTCTACTCTACGACACTGTTCAGCCGCTTCTATAGCTTGTATTTCCAGCCTTTCCAGCCGAACTTTTTCAGAATTAGTATACGCGGTTTGCACTGGTATAATACGGCTTACGCCCAATTCTGTCGCCTTTTGGATAACCATATCTGTTTTATCTTTTTTCAATGGAGCAAACAATAGCCATATATCCGGTGTCTTACCGAGTTCTTTTGTTTTTTTCAACAGCTTGACTGTTACGCTCTTTTTTTTCGCGCCCACGATTTCGGCCTCATATTCACCTGACTTACCGTCAAACACAAAAAAAGTACTGCCGATATCTAAACGCAAAACATTATGCAGATAATGGCTTTGCTTTTCGTCCAGTTCAATAAACTGTCCTACCCCGTCTAATTTTTCTTTATAATATAATCTAACAATCATCTTTGGCCAAAAAACATTGTATAAATCCACTTTTATTTTGTAAGTATACGGCATATATGTTAATTAATTTATAATATCTCAAATTTTATCGGAGGAAATAAAATGATTATCAGCGATATTTCCAAACGCCGCTGTCAATGCATACATTAAAAAGCCGAACACAAAACTACAGCAGGATGCTGCCAGCCAGAATAAAAACGGATGTGCGCACTCGATCCCGATAAAGTACAGATCACCCAATACCGTGATCAGCGCCTGAACCTGGGCGATCAGAAAGAATGTGATATATCTTCCAAAAAACTGCTGATGCGGCTTTGCATTCTTAAAGGACGGTTCCATCTCTACTTTTGTATGTATGATCGCAACAAGGATCAGTCCACCTACCCAGAGTGCCAGCACGGTATAGAATGGCGCCATGGAAGAACCGTAAGTGTCCACCTCGTAAACTGCCTCTGTCTCGATCTCAACCGGGGAAGCCATAAAACTTCCAATCTCTTCCGGGTCATGAGCTAACAATTTAGATAAGATCTCATATCCCTCTTCCCCCTTCATCTGGTTCAGACGCTCCAAACGTCCTCCGATCACCCCGCGCATATCCGTGATCGCATCTTTTGTACCCGAGAGACTGATATTCGCAGATGCTAATGTTGCAGAAAGCTGTGACAGATTTCCATTCGAAGTATCCAATGCCTTTGCGATAGAGCCAAGCGCATTGCTGATACCTCCAAAAGTAGCAGATAATCCCTTTGAAATTGTTCCAAGGGATGCCAATCCTGTTCCCGTCACATTCTGCAGATTGCCCATTGCACTCTGTCCACTTGTGATCGCACTCTTCATGTCCGGATATACAGCTGAAAACTGATTTGTAGTAGATGCAGCATTTCCTGATACCGACATCAGAGAATCCAGCAAATTCTCATACACTGCAAGATCTGCATCTGCTTCCTCTAATTTTCCGATCAGCATATCAATGACATTGGAAGATCCTGTTTCTTCTTCCAGAACCGAAGAATCTAAGAGTCCATCTGAAACTTGCATGCAGCTTTTGATCAGCGTAGAGATAAACTGTGTATTGACCGTCTGCTGAACTGCAGTTTTTGCTTTGTCTGTAATC
>USCF01000135.1 GCA_900553115.1 uncultured Alphaproteobacteria bacterium | reverse complement strand
GTGCTCTCCCAGATGTCCTATCTGCACGGTTCTTCCTTTGCAGCAGCAAAGGAGCGGCTTGCCCGCACAGGCTCCTGTTATTCCAACGCCGTGCTGGACGGGACTGAGTATTACTACGCCCTGAAGCAGATGGAAAACGCCCAGTGGACGCTGGCGTTCCTTGTTCCGGCAGAATATGTGGCCGTGAATACGCAGAAGCTGGTCAACATCGTCATGGTCATCATCATCGTCATTGCGATGATGTTCTCGGTCATAACAGTTTTCGTCGGCTGGTTTCTCCTGCGGCAAAAGCAGCAGCAGGAGCTGCGGGCTGAAAAAGAAGCGAACCTCCGTCTGGAACAATACAACATCCATCTGACGCAGGTAAACGATGAGCTGCGTCAGGCGCAGGATGCTGCCGCAGAGGCTTTGCGATCCGCAGAGCGCGCCAACAAGGCCAAGACGGACTTCCTCTCCAACATGAGCCACGACATCCGTACCCCCATGAACGCCATCATCGGCATTACCACCCTGATGAAAAACGAGCTGCACTCGCTCAAATGTGGTGAAACGCGAGCCGCATTCCGGACATTCACGGCGACGGCGCACCGAAGTGTTGTCTTCGGTGTTGCGGGAATCTTTAACCTGTGTTTCTTCACAACCGCAAAATGGACATTTCATTTAAGCTGCGCTCCCTTTTTTCAAAAGTTCTTCCGTTACTTGATAGAGTTTAGACGAATATCTAGCTCCTTTTATAAGAACAGTATCGTTATTTTGCAAGAGTTTATTTAACAAAAAATCAGTTACTTGGTCTTTATTTTCAAAGTAATACTGCTGTTTGTTTGCCGGCAATTGTGCCAGCATATCTTTCATTTCCGGACAAACCCCGACTACAACATCAATAGAGCTGTTTGCCAGCAGCTTGCCGATTTCTATGTGACGGGCTTTAGATGTGTCGCCAAGTTCGGCCATTTTGCCAAGCACTACGATTTTGCGTCCCGTAGTTTGGCTCTTATCTAAGGCTTCTATACCCAGCTTCATTGCTTCCGGCTGTCCGGAGTAGCTGTCATCAATAAGAGTGTAGGTGCCACCGTGAATGGCTAGAGTATGATGCTTGCCGCGGCCATCAAGTGCGCCGAAATCTTTTATGTACGAAGCTGCTTTGTTTACATCTAAGCCCAAAGCCTGTACTACGGTAAGCGCGCACCATGCGTTATATAAATATTGTTCGCCTTGTTCTTGAGTGGTAAAATTATCAGTCGGGTGGGTGTTTTTGCCAAAGGTAATGATTTTTGCATTATGTTTTTTCGCTTCCATTTTTAGAATGTCAGCAAAGTTGGTGTCTTCATTAATAATGGCAATACCACCCTGAGCCGGCAAGCCTTCAAAAATTTCTGCTTTGGCGTGGGCAATTCCTTCAAAATTCGGAAAAAACTCAATATGCATCGGATAAACGTTGGTAACCACGGCAATATCAGGTCTAACCAAGTTTACGGAATGAGAAATTTCACCTTTAGAGCTCATACCCATTTCAATCACGGCGTAGCGCGCGTCCATGTCAAGTTCGCACAAACTCTGCGGCACGCCGATTTGGTTGTTATGATTACCGGCTGTGGCGTAGGTTTTGGCAAAATGCGAAAGCAAAAAGGCAATTTCTTCTTTGGTGGTTGTTTTTCCGGCACTTCCGGTTAAACCGATAACGGTTCCCTTAAACTGACTGCGGTTGTATGCACCGATTTTGCCATAGGCTTCTAAAGTGTCGTTGACGACCAGCTGTTTTTCTGCCGGAATATCTTTTAATAAATGATCAACCACAACCAAAGGACAACCTTTAGCCACAACGTCTTTCACAAAATTGTGAGCGTCAAACCGTTCGCCGCGCAAGGCAATAAAAAGTGAATGTTCGTCAACCAGTCGGCTGTCTGTAGACACTTTATTGATGACAATATCTGCTTGCGTTGCGTTACAGCCTAAAATTTCCGCAAGTTTTTGCGAAGTAACATCTTTCATTATCAGCACTCGATATCTTTACTGGTTTTGACATAATTTTCAACTAATACAGTTCCGCGTTTAGCTGGGATAACTGCACCAGGGCCGGCAATGCAGCCGCCTTCGCAGCACATAACTTCTACCATATTGGCGTCTTCCGGTGCTTTGGTGGCAAAACGTTTTAATAGTTTGCAGCTGTCTTTGGTTAAGCCGTCAATTTTCATTGGTTTATATTCAGCTTTGTCACCAACCACAAATTGCACGGCACCGGCAACGCCTCCGGAAATCGGAAAACGACGTCCTTGTGCAGAAGATTCTACGGCGAATTTATCGGCTTCAAGTGTGGCCGGATTGATTTGGGCAGCGTCAAAAGCGGCTTGCAGTTCTTCAAAAATCAAAACATAGTCAACATTTGGATTGCGCTCGGCCTCCAAACGTTTGGCCATACAAGGTCCAACAAACACGGTTTTGTATTCCGGAAATTCTTTTTTCATCACTTCGGCAATGTAATACATCGGGCTGCCGGAGGTGGAAACATATTCTTTAAGTTCAGGCAGATGCTTTTCCATAGCCTGCATCCAGGCTGGACAGCAAGAAGTGGTCATAAATTTTGCGCCTTCGTGCATGCGCTCAACAAATTCGGCAGCTTCGTGCGTGGTGGTGATATCCGCGCCTTGCGCCACTTCAACCACTTCATCAAAACCAAGTTTTTTGAACGCGGTAATAACTTTTCCCAAGTCATTGCCGAATTGACCGATAACCGCCGGCGCCAGCATGGCAATAGTTTTTTGCTGTGGATTTTTCAGGGCTTTCAAAACGTCCAACAGCTGAGAATTGTGAGCGATTGCTCCAAACGGGCAAGAAACAACACATTTGCCGCAAGAAATACATTTGTCGTTGTCAATATGCTCCACGCCGTTTTCATCTTTGCTGATTGCGCCAACCGGACAAGCGTCTTCGCAAGGAACTAAAGCCTTGTTGATAGCGTTATACGGGCAGTTGCCGGCGCATAAACCGCATTTAATGCAGTTGTCTTGCAAAATTACGGCTTTTTTAGCGACAATAATGGTCTTTTTAGGACAATTTACAGCGCAAGGACGGGCGTAGCAGCCATGACAAGCACTGGTTACTTCATAATGCGTGGACTTGCAAGCGTCGCAAACACCAGGCAAAACCGAAACTGTGGCTTTTTCCAATTCTGTGCGGGCTAAAAAGTCTTTAGCGGAATCAGACAAGCTTTTATCGGCGGCCACATTGCAAGGTGTAAATCCTAAAGCGGCCAAGCAAAGCTGTTTGACGGCGTTGCGGTCTTTTTCCAGTGTTCCGCGCATCGGCTTAGAGTCATCCGGCACTAAATTTACGGGAATATTTTCAATATCAGATAAGTTATTTTCTAAAAAACTTTTAGCGACATTTGTCAAAACAGCAAGCCGCAAAATGGCAGCGTTGTTTTTTGGATTAAGCATAAGAATAAGCCCTTTCAATAAAATAG
>USCF01000134.1 GCA_900553115.1 uncultured Alphaproteobacteria bacterium | reverse complement strand
AACAAAGTGTTAGATGATTTTGATAAAAAAGAACTTGAATATGAAAGAGAAATTGAAGCACTGCGTGAACAGTTGGCGGTTGTGCAGCGCGCCTTAAATGCGGAGCGCAAGAAAAATGCTCCTAGTCATAACGGAGGAAAATAATGAAGACCATTTTGGAAATATGCCGTGAAGTTGCAGATTTGGCCGCCACAAAACGTCCGGTGAATTTGTTTGATAAAAACAGTCAGCAGGAAAGTATTTTTCTGAGTGTGGCGAAATCGGCGCTGGATAGTTTGCTGCGTTACGGCGATTGGCAGGAACTAACCAAAGAAGGGTGTTTGCGTACGGTTGAAGGACGCACTCAATATCCGATATCCGAATTTTTGCCGGATTTTTATTGTTTGCTGAATAATACAATTTTTATAAAAGACAGCAAAGAACGGATTATCGGCGCGATTACGCCGGAACAATGGATGCGGGAAAAATATTTTTTCAGCCCCGGCAATGGGATAAAATTTAAAATCCAAAACGGAAGATTTGTGTTTTTAACACCTCCGACCGGTGGCTTGAGGATTGTGTTTCAATATCGCTCCAACGGGATTGTTTGGGATTTTGATACATTTGAAGAAAAAAGCGTGCTGACGGCAAATACTGATGTGCCGATTTTTGATGAATATTTGGTAAAACTGAACATCTTGTGGCGTTGGCTGAAGCGCAGCGGTTTGGATTATGGCGAAGAATACGATGAGTTTCAGCGAGAATTGAAAAAGCGTTTTGGCTCTGAACGGGCTGCAGCCAATATAAATTTGGCGTATCAGACAGAAAACCAAAGTTTGGGAGGAGTAACAATCAATGAAATTAAAGTTAGCAGCACGGGGCAATAAATCTATAAACTACAATTTGCCGGCGCCGATTAAAGGACTTAATGTTCGCGATAGTTTGGCGGATATGGAGCCGGAATATGCCATTACTATGGATAATTATATGCCGCTTGATACAAAAGTGGCGTTGCGCAAAGGGTATGTTGACTATGTTTCATTGCCTGAAAAAGTTTGTACATTAGCTGAATACAAAGCCGGAGATAGTAACTACTTTTTAGCTGTTTCCGGCGGTAAAGCTTATAACATTAGTTCTCGAAAAAATGTTTACACATATAAAGATATAAAATTTTCAAACAGTTATTGCCGCACACAGCAATATAAAAATTATCTGTATTTTGTAAATGGTAGCGATTTACCCAAGGTTTATTATCAAGATGAGAGTGGAGCCGAACATTTTGAAGATTGGGGTTTTAGCGCCGAAAAACTTAATCCAATCCGCATTGTCAACATCGGGCTATCTAAACAACGATTATGGTTTGTTGAAAGTGGTTCACTAAAAGTTTGGTATCCGTCGACTGCCGGAAATATATCCGGTGAATTGAATTGTTTTGATTTGGCGCAAGTCGCGCGTTTTGGCGGAGAATTGATTGCAGTTGCCAATTGGACTCAGGACGGCGGACAGGGCATAGACGATTTGACAGTGTTTATCACCTCAGAAGGAGAAGCATTGGTTTACACCGGTTCGGATATTAATAATGCCGGCAGTTGGCAGCTGCGCGGTTCATATAAAATCAGCCGGCCGATTGGTTATAATTGTTTGGTGCCGTATCAAGGAGACGTGGTGATTATTTCGGAAGATGGATATATTCCTTTATCAAAAGCTTTGCCATTAGAACAGGCTAATTCATCGCAAATAGCATTTAGCGACGCCATCAGAGGTTTGGTGTTATCGCGAACCTCGCGTAATTTGAAACGTTATGGTTGGCAAGGGCTGATTTATAGCCGCGGCGGCTATGGATTGTTTAATGTTCCGGTTTCTAATCAATATGAACAGCATGTAATCAATGTCAACACCGGTGCATGGTGCCGTTTTACCGGAATCCGCGCGCATTGTTGGGGAATATATAGCCAAAGGCTTTATTTTGGCTCTGATAAAGGCGTGTTTTTGTTTGATGAAGGCTATTCCGATAATGGTATAGAAATCAGCGGTTGCGTAGAGCAGGCCTATAATGCTTTGGGCAGCGGTTGTGTCAAAAAAATTCAGCTGTTAAATCCGCGGACCAAGTCAACTTCCGGATACTCCTTGGTTATTTATACCAATATGGATATGGAAAGCCGTAATGTTGATTATCAAGAAAACTTAACGGATTCAAATTTGCATAAATGGAATGAAACAAAGTGGTCGAGTTCGGCTAATCGGTTGGGTATAAAATGGGGCGCGGCCGACAGCACTTCTATTCGCAGTCAATGGATAGCCAATTCAGCTACCGGATACAAGGCCAGCGTGGTGTTCAAAACCAAGACCAAGGGCAACTTGATAGAATGGTATGAAACCGGCATTCGTTATGAGCTTGGAAGCGGGGTGCTATGAGTATGGACTATCAAATTGTGCCGGATAAAAACGATGTTATCACGAGATGGATTTGCAAGGGGCTGAATTATGATGAAAACTGGATTACCGATCACATTACATTTGGGTTTAGGCTGAATGAAGAGCTTATCGGCGGATTGATTTTTCATGATTATCGACCGCAGCAAGAAATTTGGTGGACTGTTTATAGTGTGGATAAGCGCTGGTGCAACAGGAGAATGTTACGGATTATGTTTGGTATGGCGTTTGAGGTTTTTGGCTGCAAGCGTATTTCGCTTTTGGTCAATAAGAGCAATACGGCCAGCCTTAATTTTGTGAAAAAACTTGGGTTTCAGCAAGAAGGAATGTTCAGAGCCTACCGCGACAACGGAGAGGATTGCTGTATTTTTGGTATGTTGAAAAATGAATGTAAATGGATAAAAGAAAAGGAGAAAATAAATGAGTAAATCAGTAGGAAAAATTTTTGGCAATGCTTCAACCAGCCAATATGGCTATGAAAAAAATTATTTGGATTATTTGCGTAATTATGACACGTCAAACTATGACAAAACATTGCAAAATATGACGCAACAGGCGCAGAATATGAGCCAAAATCTAAATAATATGCCAAATTATCAATTTTCGGTAAATGGTTCGGACGAGGCGCGCCAGAGAGCGGAAAACGCCACCTATCAATCGGCCGTCGACAAACTTGCACCGCAATATCAACAGCAAACGTCCGATTTGGAAACAAGCTTGGCCAATAAAGGCCTGAGTGTTGGAAGTGAGGCTTATCAGCGCGCGATGAACGATTTGCAGCAAAAACAAAACGAGGCGCTAAATCAGGCGGCTTATCAAAGTGTGGCGGCTGGGCAAAACGCCTATACGCAGAGTTTGAATAATAGTATAAACAGCGCTAACTTCAATAATAATGCGCAAATGAATTATATTGAACAGATTAAAGCTTTGCTGGAAGGTTCGATTTCCGGTTATCAAAATCAAGCTAATTTATATGATTTGAACAAAGATGTTGAAAATCGTTTAACGGCGGCGCGCCAAAGCGGCTGGAATAACTTGAACAGCACAATTGAATCCGTAGGAAAAGCTTTTGGTGGAGCAACTGGCGGAAAAT
>USCF01000133.1 GCA_900553115.1 uncultured Alphaproteobacteria bacterium | reverse complement strand
AGATGTTCTGGAGCAGCGGAAACGCAAAATAGATGACTATATTCGTAAAGCCGAGAAATTAAACCAACAGGCTAAGGCTTCGTTGGAAAAGTATGAGCAAACATTAAATGAAGCCAAAGCAAAAGCCGCGGCTGATATTGCAGCAAATCAAAAAGAATCTGCAGCATTTTTGGCTGAAGAAGAAAGATTATTGAATGAGCGCTTAAATAAGCAAATTGCCGATAGCGAATTTAAAGAAAAAAAAGAAACTATGCAGCAAATTCAAAATATTTCGCAAAATTTGGCCTTTGATATTGTGCAGAAGTTGGGTTTTGCAGAAATTACAGAAAATGATGTAAAAGCTGTTGCTGCTCAAAAAGGAAACTAATAAATGGCAAATGAAATTATTGACAATTCTTTGAGCGAAGATTCAATCAATGCATTAGCAAATGACAATGATTTGATTGATGCGACTTAAATTGCCATCATAAACGCAGCAGAAAACGTTTCAGAAGTTTTTGAAAAGCCAAATCCGGATTTGGCTCATCAAATTGCTGATGTCCCTTTTTATGCAGATGTTGAATTTTGGGTAGGTATGGCTTTTATACTTACGGTTGTGGTATTAGCCAAGCCTGCGTATAAATTCTTTAAAGCAGCTATGCACAAAAAAGTAGACAGTGTAAAAAGCCAAATTGACGATGCTGTAAAACTTCGTGATGACGCGCAAGACTTATTGGCGCAATATGAACGGAAATTTTCAACAACAGATGAAGAAGTTGCTGAAATTGTAAAGCAGGCAGAGAAAAATATTGCCAATCAAAAGAAAAATGATTTGGCAATATTGAAAGAAAACACAGCGGTTAAAGAAAAAGAAATTAAGCGCCGTATTGCTACTTCAACTGAAAACGCTTTAGCGGAAATTAATCAATCCGTGACATATTCGGCTATTAATCTTGCGAAAAAAGCCATTGAAACTCATATTAATAAAGTAAACAAAAGCATGCTGATTGACAATGCGATTGAAAGTTTAGATAAATTTATTAAATAGTTTACAAACATTAAAATAAACTCCATCAACTTGCTTTGGTGGAGTTTATTTTTTTGCATATATTTGAATTTAGTCTGTTAAAATGATGATTTATTTCCATCATTTTTGACGCAAAACATTAGGATATACCCTGGAATAGTCTGCAGCAGGAACGCACCAGCCAAATACTTTTGCAAGTTTTTTAGTGCGCCCATGCCAAGCAGACATATTCTTATATTCTAAAGTTCGCCGGCAGCGTATCTTTGTGCCATATCAGACAATTTGATAGCTTTGATTTGGTCGGCATGACCAGCTGCGCCAAAAGCAATATAGCGAGCTTCGCAAACTTTCTGCATTTCTTCAATAGCAGGTTTCAAATATTTACGAGGGTCAAATTCTTTTGGATTTTCAGCAAATACGCGGCGGATAGCACCAGTAATAGCCATACGAGAATCGGTGTCTACGTTTACTTTGCGAACGCCGGATTTAATACCGCGAACAATTTCTTCTACCGGAACACCATAAGTCTGAGGAATAGCACCGCCGTAAGCATTGATTAAATCTTGCAATTCTTGCGGAACCGAAGAAGAACCATGCATTACCAAGTGAGTGTTAGGCAATTTGGCATGAATTTTTTCAATAACATCAATAGCCAAAATATCGCCATCTGGTTTGCGAGTGAATTTATAAGCGCCGTGAGAAGTACCAACAGCCACAGCCAGAGCATCCAAATGTGTCAAAGCCACAAATTCAGCTGCTTCATCAGGATCGGTAACCAAACGTTTTCTATCCAAAGTACCTTCGGCACCGTGACCATCTTCCTTGTCGGCCTTACCAGTTTCCAAAGAACCGATAACACCCAATTCACCTTCAACCGAAGCGCCGACAGCGTGTGCGCGGGCAACAACTTCTTGAGTTACGCGAACGTTATATTCAAATGAAGCAGGTGTTTTGCCGTCAGCTTCCAAAGAGCCGTCCATCATTACAGAGCTGTAACCGTTTACAATAGCGGATTGGCAAATATTTACAGAAGCGCCGTGGTCTTGGTGCAAGCAAATCGGCAATTCAGGAAACATCTCGATACCGGCCATTACCATGTGGCGAATCATCGGGTCGCCGGCGAATTTGCGAGCGCCGGTAGATGTTTGCAAAATAACCGGAGCGTTTACTTTTTTAGCAGCTTGCAAAACAGCTAAAATTTGTTCCATATCATTAACATTGAAAGCCGGAACACCATATCCGTGTTCTGCCGCATGGTCAAGAATTTGACGCATAGATACTAAAGGCATTTTTTTCTCCTTAAAAAGTTAAGTTTTATAACTGCCTAAAATATATGCAATTTCTATTTTTTTGCAAGCATTTTATTTACTATCTATTTATCAAAATTTTGCAGGCAATAAAATTTATAATATGCACCTTTGCGGGCTAAAAGTTCATCATGCGACCCCTGTTCCACAATTTTACCTTTATCCATAACCACCAGCGAATCCATTTCTTTCAAAGTAGAAAGACGATGGGCAATAGCAATAACCGTTTTGCCCTTCATCAGTTTTTTCAGTGACTTTTGAATGTAATTTTCACTTTGACTATCCAGCGCCGATGTAGCCTCGTCTAAAATAAGAATCGGCGCGTTTTTCAAAATGGCCCGCGCGATGGCAATTCTCTGGCGTTCTCCTCCCGAAAGCAGCACTCCTCGCTCTCCTACTTTACTGTCATAACCTTCCGGAAGTTGTTTTATAAATTCATCGGCGAACGCCTGCTTTGCCGCAGTTTCTACTTCAGCGTCTGTCGCATCTAAACGCCCATAGCGGATATTTTCACGAATCGTACGGTTAAACAATGTTGTGTCTTGAGGAATCACCGCAATTTGCGCCCGCAAACTTTCTTGGCGAACTTTGGAAATATCTTCACCGCCAACCACAATTTTTCCGCCGCAAACATCAAAATAACGCACCAACAACTTTATCAATGTGGATTTACCGCTGCCGGAGTGACCAACCAACCCGACTTTTTGCCCAGATTTAATCTTTAGCGAAAACTTGTTGAATAAATTTTCTTTTGACGGATAGCAAAAATCTATATTTTCAAAGCAAATCGAGCGATTACGCATTTTTATATTATGCGCATCAGGCAAATCTTGAACCAAACACGGCTGAAAAATCAAATTCAGCCCGTCTTTAACTTGTCCATAAGATTGCGAAAACTCACTCACAAAAAAGCCAATATTTATAACATCAAACATTACACTGTTTAACAACGATGTGGCCATAACCACATCGGCAAAACTGATTTTTTGCAGATACCAATAATAAAAAACCGCCAAGCACGAGGCCATATAGGTTAAAGCAAAATATAGTTTTCCTTCAAAATCAAACCACGCGTCTTTTGTACGTTCGGTTTGTTCAGCTTTTACTGCTGTTTTCAGTACATTGTAAAAATGTTTTTTCTCGTACAAATAATTGGCAAAACTTTTAACCAAATCCGAATTGGTAACCGTATCAATAAAAACGCCGTCTGTTTCTGCTCCAAATCTGGCTCTCTTT
>USCF01000132.1 GCA_900553115.1 uncultured Alphaproteobacteria bacterium | reverse complement strand
ATTGAAAATGGTATTGAACGAGATTTAAAAGTTGGCGAAACAATTGCTGGGTTAAAAATTGAAATTAATGGCAATAATAATGTAGTAAAGCTTGAATTGCCAATAAAAGCAGAAAATTCATTTATAAAAATAGGAAATGACAATGTTTCTGTAGACATAGGTTCAACGTCAAGATTTGTAAAAGTTTTTATAGGTTGTTGTTTTGGTTATCACCAGTTTGTAAAAATTGGTCGAAATACGACAATAAGTGGTGCTGAGATACATTGTGATGAAAAATCAGGTTGTATAATTGGAGAGGATTGCAAGTTTTCAAATTCAATTCAAATTTGGCCGACTGACGGTCATTCGATTCTAGATGCGGATACGGGAGAAATTCTAAATGAACCTAAAGGTGCGGTTACCATTGGTAATCATGTTTGGGTAGGCGAGGCGGTGCGAATTACCAAAAACGCCCGTATTCATGATAATTCAATTATCGGCGGTGGCGCGGTTGCTTATAAGGATTATGAAGAAAGTAATGTCGTTATTGCCGGCAATCCGGGGAAAATCGTACGCCGCAACATAACGTGGGATAGGCGGAATACCTACTTTTTGCAAAGAGATAGAAAGTAATTTTTAGATTTTATAAAAAAAAAATTTAAAAAATATGCATTATTTGCTTGCAATTCTCTTTATAGTTTGCTATAAGCATAATTACAACCTACAAATCAAATACACACAGCTCCCTTCGGGGAGCATTTTTTTTATCATTTAACCAGCGTCCTTAGTATTTTTACCATCGCCGTCATTCTTGCCACCACACCCTGCTGGCTGTGGTCGGCGAGAATCCATAACGCCATTGCTACAGCAATGTCAACATGCGTTGCCATTGGCAACAAGGTCGTGGATACTCGGGATTGGCACATCCTGTGGGGTGTGCCACCCAAGTATGACGTTTCTACCCTCGTTGTCATTCTTGCCAGATGCAGCAACATCTTTCTAGTTCGTAAGGGCTAAAAAAAGGGTAGTGCTTTTGACGCTACCCTGTTTCTTTTGGCGATTTGCTTGTAGCTTAGAACGCGTAGTTCACAGAAAAAGCAAATACTTTCACCGAGTTAGAATAGTCGGCCGAAACGTGCGAACCGTCGTTTCCGGTAACAGCCGAGTTCATTTTGGCGCTGTGGGCTTTAATGTAGGTGTACCCCATATCAAAGCTCAAGTTTTCATTATATTGATAGCCCAAACCCATAGAATACCAAATACGGTCAGAATCTGGAATACGCGGTGTGCGGTGAGCATAACGAACGGCGCTTTGGTCATAGGCTAAGCCCAAACGCAATTTCCATTGATTATCCAGCATATAGCTTGTACCGATGGAATAAAAGTTGGTGTCGCGCCAGTTTTCTTTTACCTGAGCAATGTTGCCTGTCGGCTTGTTTAAGTTATCACCGACAAAAGTCAGGTTTTGGAAAGAGCTCCAGAACACGCGCTGATATTCAGCCATAACCGCCCATTTTTCATTGATGTCGTGATAAACACCCATAGAAAGCATGGCCGGAGTAGTTAATTTAGCGCTGATTTTTTGGTTCATCAAAGCGTCAGCTTGGGCTCCGGCAGGAATTCCCATTGCTGTATAAGCGCTGCCGCTTGATTTCATTTTACCTTTTAATTTGTGGTCTATTTTGCTGCGATAACCAACACCAACACGGGTTGCGTCGCTAAATTCATACATGGCGCCCAATTGGTAGCCCATGTCAAAATCGTTGCCGTTTTCGGTAACCAAACCGGTTCGAGAATAGTTGTGGCTGCTGGTCAGGTGCGCCCAAACATATTGCATTTGCACACCGGCACCCAAAGACAACTTATCTGTTGCCTTATAAGCAAACATCGGGGTAATGGTGCCGGATTTCAAATCCGAGGTAATACCATGGTCGGAGCCAATCCAATCTCTGTCATATTTTGTAATCATGCCAAACGGAGAATTTGCGGCAATAGCGGCAAAAGCTCTGTCGTTAAGTTGATATGATACTGTGCCGTTTGGCGAAACAGCTGCGTGAACCACGTTTTCAACGTCGGCTCCGCGGGTGCCGCTTTCACTCATAACATTTTTAGCTGTGGCGCGCGGTGCAATGTAGGTTGCGCCCAAGTTTACCTGCAAGCCTTTTTGGCGAGTTAAACCGGCGGCGTTATAATATGCGTAAGAACCGTTTTCTGCACCGGCAGTTGCGCCGGCAAAAGCGTTACCTTGAGCGGCAGCTGACTGTTCTCTTAAATGGAAACCGGCGGCCATAGCGCTGGTAGAGAGCAGAAGGGTGCTCAAGGCGGTTAATGTAAGAACCTTTTTCATTTTAAACCTTTATATTATTAAAACATGGTAACCCAAATAAATTTGCGTTACGTAGGGCGCACCATACAGCAATATATCAATTTTGGCAAGTTTTTGGCGTAAATCTGGGGATAAAATTTAAAAAATATTGTAAAAACAAAAAGTTATATGCAAAAAATGACCTGTTGATGACTCTGGCGTTTTTTCTTTACAAATCGTTAATAATATTATATGGATAGGGTATTATTTAACAACAGAAAGGTTGGACTTGTGAAAGAGTTTGTCAGATTTTGCCTGCGAACGGTTTTGCGTTTGATGAAAGCAAAATGTATTTTTGAATTTGATGTGAACAATTTGCCGAAAAAGGGCGTTTATGTGGTTAACCACGTTTCTTATTTGGACCCGATTTTGCTGTTTGCATTTCTCCCAGGTAATCCGGTATTTGCCTTAAATGGGCATTTGTATCGCCGTCATTGGATTAGTTTTTTGATGGGACGCGCCGATGTGATAAAATTTAATCCGATTGAGCCGTCAGACATCAAAAAGCTGATTGCCAAAGTAGATGAGGGGCGTCTGGTTGTTATTTTTGCCGAAGGACGTATTACCGAAAACGGCGGTCTGATGAAGATTTATGAGGCTCCGGGGTTGGTGGCCGATAAGTCTAAATCTCCGATTATTCCGGTTTGGATAGATGGCCCTCAATATGGCTATTTTTCTAAAACTAAAGGCAAACTGCCGCATCGTCCGCTGCCAAAAATGCGTATTTATGTTGGCGAACCGCGCAGCTTTAAGCTGAAAGACGAACTGCGCCGCCAACGTGACCACATCAGCAATGAAGTTTATATGATTTTGCGCGAAATGTGCTTCAATATTAATTATGATAAAAATATTTCTTTGTTCGCGCAGCTGATGAAAACCGCCAAGGTTTATTCTCGCACCGGATTCTTTTCTAAACGTCCGCGGATTATTGAAGATATCAACCGCAAGCAAAAGTCTTATAAAGATATTATTGTTGCTTCTTTTGCTTTGGGGCGCAGTTTCAAAAAGTTTACCAAAGTTGATGAAAATGTTGGTATTTTATTGCCTAACGCTATTGCCACGGTTTGTACGTTTTTCGGGCTTTCTGCCTATAACCGCACTCCGGTGATGATTAACTTTTCGGTTGGCTCCAAAAATATGATTTCTATGTGCAAAACCGCGTTGGTTAAAACCGTTTTGACCTCTCGTTCTTTTGTGATTAAAGCCA
>USCF01000131.1 GCA_900553115.1 uncultured Alphaproteobacteria bacterium | reverse complement strand
TTTTCATAGTTTGATTGAGATTTTCTCTTTTGACTTTGATTGCTTTTATAATTTCAAAATTTTGAGTATTGTATGGTATTTAATTTTTTGATTATTAATTTAAGGAGGATTAGTTTAGGAGCGAACCTCATTAAAAAAAATCATATTATGAAGAAGTTTTTTGCAACATTCGTATTGGTAGTAGTTAGTATTTTGACAGCAATGGCCGCTGATGTTTACAAAGTAAAGTATGTCGAAATTGGCGGTTATGACAGAGGCACAACAGTGTATTGCACAAATAGTGCCACGTTTACAACTCTGCATCAGAGACAATTCACTTCATTTTTTAACAGTCTTCGGGCTGGTGATTTAGTTGAGGTGGAATTGAAGCCTTATACCAACAATACAATCCTTGCAATCCGCAAGGTTGGTCATGAGAATCATAACGGTATGACAAATGGGGTTATCATTAACGATGGCTCTTATGGTTACGGTTATGGTTACGGTTATGGTTCTGCATCTATCGAAACAAAGAATGTCGGTGTAGGTTATGATCCTTACACAGGTGTTCATGTAAGAGTTAAGGGCAATTATGTTAACCTTCCTGTTCGCATCAAGAGCAAGAAGGCTAATAACAGCAACTATACTACTGTTAACAACGGTGGCGTGGTTACTGCAAGCCCTGCAACCAGACCAAACGTAACTGTTTCAGTTGATCAGTTGGCTAACATCACTAGCAATAGTGTTGTTAGAACATCTGCAACTGTTTCTACAGCTAAGACTACAACTTCGAAAACTGCGCCTGCGAGATCTTCTCGTAAGGTAAAAGTTTACGAGGTTGGTACATTACCTAGTGCAATGTAATGTAAAAAACTAAAGCACTTTAACTGTATGGTTAAAGTGCTTTAGGCGTTTAAAATGACTAATTATTTTTTTGTCGTTTTTTTAGTTGTTTTCTTTTTTGCTGCTTTGGGTTTGTTATGAATAGCAGAAACAGCCATAGCATTTTCCAAATCTTTTTCATTGCACAAACCAATGGCAACCGGATTCTTTGGTTTCAGCTCAGACATGTCAGAGTGTTCGCCGGCACGAATTTTGGCAATTGTCGGTTTGGTAGTACCGATAAGTTTGCAAATTTGCGAGTCCATAATTTCTGGGCAGTGTTTAAGAATCCAGAGAATAGCGGCTGGTTTATCACTTCGTTGAGAAGGTGATAAAACTTTTTTAGCTTTGGCGTTGCGTTCTTTTACATTTTTTTCTAAAATGCAGGCCACTAAATCAGCCGTCGGGTCTGCTTCGCAGCGTTTAATTTCGTCTTCAGTCAGCTGGCCGTTGTTAATAGGGCTTAAACCTTGAATATTAGAGGCGATATCTCCGTCAGCAATAGCTTGAATTTCCAGTTCGTGAATTTCGCAAAATTTAGAAATCTGACGAAATGTCAGAGATGTATTTTCTACCAACCAAACAGCTGTGGCTTTTGGCATTAAAGGAGCTGTCATTATTTTATCCTTTCATAAATGAATTTTTATTGCTTTTACAATAGACACAGTCGCGGCAAGATACAAGCAATTTTTTTTGTTATAAACGCAAAAAGCCTGCAAAACAGCAGGCTTTCAACTTAAATTTTCAAATTAGTTGCTAGATTTCAAACCGAAAGCACCAAATTTGCTGTTAAAGCGGCCAACACGACCACCTGTATCAACAACGCGGCGGATACCAGTCCAAGCCGGATGAGATTTAGGGTCAATTTCAAGCAGCATTTTTTCGCCGGCTTTACCCCAAGTAGATTTGGTTTTAACTTCAGTTCCATCTGTCATCACATATGTAATTTCGTGATAATCAGGGTGAATTCCTTTTTTCATTTTTATCTCCAAATAAAATACTTTATATAGTTTTTACGCCTTTATACATTAAGCAAACAAAATACGCAAGTATTATTTTTACTGTTTTTTAAATTTTTTTGTTATTTTGCCAAAGTGTTAGCAGCTTTTTGGCGCAAAGCTTCGTTGGTGGCGATTAACGCGCCGCCAAATAAAACTTTGGTAAAGTCTTCGGAACGCACATCTGTTTCGCCCAAAGCCACAATATAGCCGCCAGCTTCTTTAACCAAAAGCATACCTGCGGCAATAGTCTGCGGCAAATTGTCGGCAGAAACGACAATATCCAGCTTTCCGGCAGCTAAATAGGCCAAATCCAAAGAATTTACGCCTTTTACCAACACGTTTTTGCTCAAGCTCAAAGATTTTCTAAACAATTCGGCGTTAGCGCCGCAGCCGATAAGGGCTTGTTCGGCAACTTTTGCTCCAGCCACGCGCAAGCGTTCGTGACTGCGAAAACCTTCTTTGAATGCGCCGCAGCCTTTTTCGGCAAAAAACAATTCGTCATAAACCGGACTATAAATCACGGCGTCTACAACCACGCTGTTTTCTACCATGGCAACTGAAACAGCAAAGCTGCCGTTACCATGAGCAAAGTTGGCGTAACCATCAATCGGGGTAACCAAAAAATAGTTTCCGCTGGCTGGAATGGTGTCTTCTTTTTTGCTGATAAAAGCGTAAGTTGGCTTTAACTTAGCCAGTTCTTCTTTAAGAGTTTTTTCTACTTTTTCATAAGAACGCTGAGCAAAGCGGCCATCATTGTGGCCGGATTGCAGATGTTCCAATTCATTAAAGTCGCGCGATAAGGCAATAGACGCTTTTTTTATAGCGTTTGCCATGGCGGTCAATGCAGTCGAAATATAAGCCATTATTTTGCTCTTTCAACATAGTTAGCTTCAGAAGTGCCAACCACAATTTTGTCGCCCACGCCGATAAATGGAGGAACAGTTGTGCGTACGCCGTTGTCCAAAATAGCTGGTTTGTAAGAAGAAGAAACGGTTTGACCTTTAATTACAGGTTCGGTTTCAACCACTTCGCAAACAACTTGCAAAGGTAAATCAACAGAAATAGGGCGGCCGTCAATGTAAGAAACTTTTACGCTCATACCATCTGTCAAAAACGGACGAGAATCGCCGAGCAAATCAGCAGGCATAGTGAATTGTTCAAAAGTTTCGGATTCCATAAAGGTTAAACCGGTAGAATCTTCAAACAAGAATTGGCAGTCTTTGTCTTCCACCATCAACTTTTCTACAGTATCTTCAGTTCTGAAACGTTCGTTAGTTTTGGTTCCGGCTTCAACTTCTTTCATTTCCACCTGCATAAAAGCACCGCCTTTACCTGGTTTAATGTGTACAGCTTTGGTAATAGTCCAAGGTTTACCTTTATATTCAATAACCCAACCAATTCTAATTGCTCCAGCAAGTTGTTTCATATTTTTATCTCCTATTTACAATGTTAAAAATGATTATTTATTTTTGATGTTTGCAACATAAACCAACATTTTTTATTTCGCAACAAAAATCGTATAGGCCGTGTCGCTTAAAATCACAAAATCAGCCGGTAAATTTGACACATCTATTTCATCTTTTGGCAGAACCGCACTTTGAATCAAGAAAAATTCGCCATACCATTTCAGCAGTTCGGCGTTGGCGGCGAATCCATCTTTCCAAAAACGAAAGATAATAAAGTCAGGTTCGCATTCACTAACCAACATGGCTTCATGCCGGCGATTGCGGCAAATAACTCCCAGTAAGGCTTTTTTGCATTTTGCTT
>USCF01000130.1 GCA_900553115.1 uncultured Alphaproteobacteria bacterium | reverse complement strand
AATAATTAAATTTTTTAATTTATGACTAAAAAGAAAAAATCAGTGTTTGTTATTGCGCTGCTTTTGATGATTGCGTTGTTGGCTGTTTATATAGTAACAATCAAACCTGATGAAATGCTGCGTAATATGGTGGAAACAGTTGTTCTGTTTTTTGTTATCCTTATGTGGATAGGTCTTAATGTGCTAATATTTGATAAAGAAGAATGATTAAAAAAATCGGAAAATTTAAGTTTTCCGATTTTTTTTAATATGCAATTATTTTTCCAGAATAAAAGTGCAGGGACCGTCATTGGTGAGCGCAACTTTCATATCAGCTTGAAAAATTCCGGTTTGCACAGGCAGATTGTAGGTTTGCAGCTGCGCAACAAAATATTCGTACAGCAATTTTGCCTCTTCTGGCCGGGCGGCGCTGTCAAATCCGGGGCGGTTGCCGCGGCTTAAATCAGCGGCTAATGTAAATTGAGAAACCGCCAAAATTTCGCCTTTAACATCTTGAATAGATAAATTCATTTTATTGTTTTCATCTTCAAAAATCCGTAGATTGGCGATTTTTTTCGCCAGAAAATCGGCTTGAGTTTGAGTATCTCCTTTTTCCACCCCGATAAACAATAAAAATCCTTGGTTAATTTGTGAAACAAGCTGTTTATTTACGGTTACGGAAGCATTTAGGACTTTTTGCACCAGAATTTTCATTTTAGATTCCTTAATAAAAAATATAAGAGATTACGATTGAAGCGACAACGCCGATAAAATCGGCAAACAGTGCGCAAGGCAAGGCGGCACCGGTTTTGGCTATTTTAACGGCACCAAAATATAGGGCTATCACATAAAATGTGGTTTCGGTTGAGCCTTGAATGACAGCCGAAACAAAGGCTGGAAAACTATCTGCGCCATAAGTTTGCATGGTTTCAATCATTAGGGCGCGAGCGCCGTTGCCGGAAAGCGGTTTCATCAAAGCCGTGGGCAAAGCGCCGATAAATCCGGTATCGCAGTCCAGCCAAGAAAATATTTTTTCAAAACACCAAACCAAAGCATCTAGCACACCTGAATAGCGCATAACGGCAATGGCTGCCAGCATTGCTACTAAATATGGAATGATTTGCACGGCAATTTGAAATCCTTCTTTGGCACCTGAGATGAATGTTTCATAAAGATTTAGTTTTTTGCAAGCGCCAAATAGCAGAAAAAAGGTTATAAAACCTAAAATCAGCGCATTACCGCAAGTTTCGGAATAAGTCAGGCGTTTTTCAGGCTCCAGTTGGTAGAAACAATAGCTGATTAATCCGACAATGGCGACGATTCCAATTAAATAGGCTAGCATTTTGCGATTGAAAACGGCTAATTTTTGCGTGATGGCAACAGCTAAAAAGCCGGCGATGGTGGAACATAGCGTGGCCAACAAAATCGGTACAAACACGGCACCAGGATTGGTTGCTCCCTGCAAATGGCGATACATCAAAATAGAAATCGGTAGAATTGTCAAAGAAGAGGCGTTTAGCACAATAAACATTATTTGCGCTTTAGAAGCTTGGTCTTTATGCGGATTGACTTCTTGCAGCTGTTCCATGGCTTTTAACCCCATCGGGGTGGCTGCGTTATCTAGCCCGAGCATATTGGCGGCCATATTCATAACCATTGAGCCGACAGCCGGACTATTTTGTGGTAAATCCGGCATAATGATTTTGAACAACGGACGCAGGGCTTTGGCAAATATTTCGGTCAGACCGGATTTTTCGGCGATTTTTAAAAGTCCAAGCCACAGGCAAAGCATTCCGGTCAAGTTCAACGCTATCTGAAAAGCTCCGGTAGCTGCTTCAAACAAGTGATTGGCAAGCGTTGTCCAAATTTGCGGATTGCCTAAAAAACAAGCCTGAATAAAAGCGGAGAGAAAACTTATGATAAAAAATGAGGTCCACAGAATATTAAGCATAGTTATTTCCTTATATTTTTGCTTATTTTACGCGTCTAAAAGGGAAATGCAAATAATTTGCTTAAAAAGACCGGTTGTTGTGAATAATTAATTGACAAAAAAAGCTTTTCGGGCTATACTGTGAACAACTTAGGAGAAATAAAATGGCTTTGAAAGATAAATTAAACCAGTTGAAAACAGTGGCTATGGGTTTTACGCTGGCCGCGACGTTGACTAATTGCACCGATAAACATCAGGAAAAAGAACCTGTTCAAGATATGTTGACTATTGATGCTGTCGATGATGTTGATATCTATGGCAATGATGTTCATTTGCACAAAGTATCAGTTCCTATTTATAAAGACAAAAATATGAAAGGGGAAGGATATGAGCAGCTGTTGTGGGGGCTGGACAATAATCCTGATGTTTCTTTGAAACGCACAGGTGCAAAAACTCATCCTGAAGAATATGAAATGCCAAACGGCGATGTTTATGTGGTTGAAACATATGATGACGGTGTGCTGAAAGCAAATAACAGTATGATTGTTATTAATAGAAAAATTCAAATTGTGGGCGACCCTAAACATTATCAAGAAAATTTAAATCGTCGCGCTGATGAATTGAAAGAACGTGCTAACGCTGCAAAACGCCGCAGATTGGAGCAAATTCGCGCAGAGGAACGCGTTAACGCTGTAAAGCGGAAAAATAATGTTAAGGTAGAAACAAAAGTTGCTGAAGATACATTGGTTGTTGAAGGCGATAGTTTGAATGTGAATGATTCTATAAAGAATAATAATCATAAACATTATGTAGATTCGCTACCGCTTGACACTATAAAATATATCAAAAATCATAAAGAGCGTGAATAGTCGATTTTTATTGACAAACAAAGTTAAAAAATATACTCTTTTGTCATAAAGAGTATATTTTTGTTTATTATTAATTTTAAGCTTATGAAAAAGAATTTTTCAATTCTGTCGCCAAAATGTTTGGCCGGAATAGCAATTGTTTTTTATATAGCTGTGGCTGCCTTGGCTTATTTATTAGTCAGACAACCTCGCTATACAGACAAAGAAGCTAAAGCAAACGCCGAAATGTATGACGCATGCATACCAAAGGCGATTGTTTTGATGGGGTATATGAACGGAGTGCAGCTTGACGCTGTTAAAACAGGCGACGGTACATATATTATGTATTGCGGCGTGGTGGCGGTTAAAGATAAATGGGTACAGCCCAACGATTATGTTCTCCGCTCTGGTGTGTATCCGGCTATGCAAGAATACTTTGCTGACATCAAAACTGCGTTTTTGGAGAATTTGCAGACCAAGTTAGAACCTAATCAAATGGTGACAATGATGGTTGTTTGTTCTCGTGTCGGTGTGGGTAATTTTAGCAAGCGATTGGAAAAACTTCAGCACAAAGATGAAAACGGTACTGTTTATGCTGTATCCGAAGACGCTTTAATAAAAGAGTTTTTCTATTGCCAGTCTAAAAGCAATGTGGAAATTCAGCAATATTTTTGGACTTTGGGACAAGTGTTTGCTGATGAGCTGAAAGTTAGGGATTTGTATGAATTGCCGGCGATGTCTTATCGATATTTGGATGTGGACAGGTTGTATACAAGTTCGGGTAGACCTCGCACGCAAAGGGGATTGCTTTTGCGTTATACCAATCTGAAAGCAAAATCTATTAAGCGGGAACATATCATTCCGTATGCTCAAATTTCTAAACTGTATTAACAAAAA
>USCF01000129.1 GCA_900553115.1 uncultured Alphaproteobacteria bacterium | reverse complement strand
ATCAAGTTAATTTCAGCAGAAAATGCATTAAAGAATTAAAAAAAATAAAATTAATAGAAAATGATTGGATAATTAAAGAACCACAGTATAATTATAAAAAGATTATACAGGATAAAATCCTTTGTCAATTTTGGGACGAACTTGAAAAAACAGAAATCCCGATTGTTGGATACTTGACCAAAAAAACAGCAGAGGGATTTTGCGCAAAAGGGTGGTATTGTTCTTGGAAATATTGCAAACCATTCAATCCAGCTGATTTTAACATCATAGAAAATATTAAGGACTATAAACTATGAATATCCCTGAACCATATACAACCAAATTTAATGGCTTTGAATATGACGAAAATCATAAAATAGATTTTGCCAACCAGTTAAGACGCTTGCGCAAACTGCATAATGTATCTTGTTTCAAGTTGGCTAAGGCTATCGGTGTTTCAAAATGCACAATCGTGAACTATGAAAATTATAACAACCGCCCGACCGTAGAAACAGCTTGCCGCTTAGCTGTCTTCTTCGGGGTGTCGTTAGATGAATTGGTCTATGGCCATATACCAACCGGTTTATCCGGATATACCGAATTTTAAATTTGCTTTAATACGAAAATCGTTATACAATGACAACAGCACTAGAAAAAACATTGCAATCATTATCCAAGCAGCCTCTGACAGAGGGCGAGTTAGCTATGGGCGTGCAATATTTTGCCGGTGCTGTTAAATGTTTGTTGAAAATGAGAATGGAAGTTTTGCGTGAAGGCGGTAATATTAACGAGAGTATCAACCAAGGAGCAGGAGGAGGGACACAGTCTCCCCGCCCAAAATACACGCCTGTGCGGATATGCTAAGCGCAAAGGCTTAACCGTAATCAAAACCTTTCAAATCATAGAAAGCTCAACGCGCGGCAAGCGCAAAGAATTTATGCAGATGATTGAGTTCTGCAAATCCCAACCCGAAAAAATAGCTATTATTGCGGACGCTGTGGACAGAGTACAGCGCAGCTTTAAAGAATCCGTAATGCTGGACGATTTAATCCGGCAAGAAAAAATAGAGCTTCATTTTTACCGCGAAAATATGGTAATCGGCAAAAATTCATCCTCAAGCGATATAATGCGCTGGGATTTTTCAGTTATGGGCGCAAAGTCCTATGTGCTTCAGCTGTCGGAAAACGTCCGTCGCTCCATTGACTATAAAATTAAAAACGGCGAGTTTGCCGGAGCAGCCCCGACCGGATATGAAAACTTTGTGGCCGAAAACGGCAAAAACAGCATAAGACCAAAAGAACCGGATGCTACAAAAGTGCGGATGTTGTTTGAACGTTACGCCCTGGGCGGAATAAGCGTCCGCGAATTGGCGCATCTTGCCGATTCGTACGGTTTAAAATCTCGTACCGGCTGTAAAATAAACACCAGCACTATGTGCTATATATTGGACAATCCTTTTTATTATGGAGAAATGAAGTCTAAAGACCGCCAAATTAAGCATATATACGAACCGCTGATAACCAAAGAGCTGTTTGACAAGTGCCATTTAATGCGCCTTAAAGGAACAGGCAAACCGTTTAAGCACGGAGAAATACCGTTCCTGTACCGCGGCTTAATTACCTGTATGAACAGCGGAAAAATCTGCCCTAATGAAATTAAAAAGAAAAAGTTTTATTATCTCGTCTGCTATAAGGAAGACGGTAGCCGCTTATATGTTCCCGAAAGAGATATAACTGAACAAATATCCTATATCTTGCGGGGTATACATCTGCCTAAACAGGCTCTTGACGACCTGAAAGAACACTTAACCAACTCCAAAGCGGCAGAAATAGAATATCGTAACAGGGAACTGGGACGGCTCAACGCTGAAGTAAACAAAGCCCAACAGCGGCAAGATATGCTGCTTAATATGCGGCTGGACGGCGAAATAAATAAGGAACAGTACGAGAATAAGCGGGCAGAGCTTCAGCTAACCATAGAACGTATGCGGGATAAAATAAAAGCCCACGGCAAAGCAGACGACCAGTTTAACGATACTCTAATTGGCTTGTTTGAAATTGCTTCCGCCGCCGGAGAATTGTTTGCCAAAAGCAAGGATGACGAACAAAGAAGAACATTGCTCCGCTTTATCTTTGAAACATTAAAAATAAAAGAGGGAACAATTTACTATAAATTAAATTTCCCATTCTCCGAAATGAGCAATTTTGCGGACTCAAATCCGAATCACTCCGAACCACGTAAAAACAATGACTTAACCCAAAAAACAGTCAATTTTGCCACTGTTGAAAATAACTCTATCCGAACCGTAAAAAATGCTGTAAAAACAAAGGCTTGTAACAATAATTTACAAGCCTGTTCAAATTGGCTGCTTCACCTGGACTCGAACCAAGATTGACGGAGTCAGAATCCGCTGTCCTACCATTAGACGATGAAGCAATTCATTTTTTTAACAAGCAAAGTAATAAGTCAATTTTTATAACTTGTCAAATACTTTTGTTAAAAAAATCTTCACATTTATAAAATATGTGTTACATTGCCGGTAGAGGAGCGTAAAATGTCAAAAAAATCTTTTTTACATAGTATCTGGAATATTATAATCGGTGGAAATGAAACTCCAAATCAGCGTCATATTTCTGTTTCTCAAGCCGATAATTTGCAAAAAAAATATTTGGAATCCCGTAAAACTGCGGCAATAATTGCCGATTATCCTCCATATGTGGATATTGCCAGACAAATGTTTTCAGAAAAAAGCGAAATTTTTAAGGCGGCTGTTTTTTATTTGTGCCGCATTGCCGAAAATGAAAGTAAATATGCCGAAGCAATTGTTTCTGTTATGAAAGAATATCAAAAATCTGCGCAAAGATCTGAAGAAGATATGGACTATTTAGCAAAAAAAATTGTACAGGCTGAAAAAAATTTGCATTTTTCAGCATAAAGTTTTAATTTTGCCCTTGAATATAACTAAAGTATGATTACTTCAAATTGTGGAAATAATATTGTAACTAAATTTAACAATGAGGAGTAATTATGTCTACTGGAACTGTAAAATGGTTTAATACTCGTAAAGGGTATGGTTTTATTCAGCCTGCTGTTGGCGGCAAAGATGTTTTTGTACATATCACAAAACTAGAAGAAATCGGTTTGCGCCGCTTATATGAAGGCCAAAAAGTCGGCTATGAACTTTATACCGATCGCGGGCGAATAGCTGCCGGCAATATCGTGGTTTTAGGCTGAAAATTTTTTATGAATTAACTATTGACAATTAAAAAGTAGCGCGCTATAAACTAGCTACTTTTTGATTATTAAGATTATATGTTTGTTAAGTTTATATGAGGAAAATAATTAAATTATATTACCAGACTTGGTATTTCCTCTATAAACGGTTAACCATATTTCGTTGTGAAACGCAGTATAGCAGGTTTTTTTGAGTTCGTAAATTCTATTAAACCTACTAAAAACGTTATTATGTTTATGTTTCTATCTTGTTGAGAAACACGGTAGAAACTTTTAGTTTTACCAGTTTATAAAGTAAGACCTTAATTAAACAATTATCATAATCGGTTTATGTTATGTTGTGAAACATGGCTAGACCGCACATTAATTAACAAACTTCCCGCTCTTAACCAGCCGGAAGTTTTTTTGTTTTTTGTGCATACAATCTTTAGCCGTTGATTTTT
>USCF01000128.1 GCA_900553115.1 uncultured Alphaproteobacteria bacterium | reverse complement strand
GCTGCTGCTGAGCATGATGATGCCCTGCTGAATCCAGATTGGGTGTTTCTGAACTGTGGTAGCGGCGAGGTTTTTGAGATTATGCCGGTGTCGGTAGTTATAGACGGCTTGCACCCGCAAGAAATTTTGCAAAATTTTGAGCCGGATAACAATCCAAAAATTTTGGCGGCGGAAATTATCGGACAGGAGCCGAACAATAAATTTGATATTATCGCGATTGCTGATACCGACTTTATTTATGACACATTTTGGGGAACAAAAAGGTCATTTTTAGAAAATGAATACATTATTGATAATTTTGATAACGCTAATTTTGTTTTGAATGCGCTAGATTATTTGACCGGCGATACAGCCCTTTTGGAATTGCGAGGCAAAACGGCGCAAGACCACCCGTTTAAAGGCATTGAAACCATGCACCGTCTAAATTCTTTGAAATTCACGCAGCAGGAAAATGCTATTTTTGCTGAGATGGATAGAGCTAAGGCTGCCATGCAGGAAGTCTGGAATAAAAAAGATTTTGAAGAGCGCGAAAACTTTACGGCCGATGAACTGGCAGCAATTTCCAAAGTTAGAAATCAGCTGAATGATTTACGCCAGCAGTTGAGCGATATCCGCGAACAGGCTTTTGAAGATATCAAAAAAATAGATACCAGAATTAGTCTGCTGAATTTGTTGCTGATACCGTTTTTGTTGGCGGTGGTGTTGTTGGGCGTAAAGGCTAAACACTGGCTGAAAGATTCTAGACCTGCTTCAGAAAAAATGTTTAAGCTTGATAAACGGCTGCAGAAGCTTTCTGGAATTTGTCTGTTTATTTTTGCAGTGGCTCTGCTTTCGGTTTATTTTGCCAACCGCAGCAGCGTAGATGCTTATGAGGGCAAACTTGCTTTTCCGGCGGTAGAAAAGAATTTGAACAATATCAATCATATTTGTTTAAAATCAAATTCTGCCGAGTTGGATTTTGTTAAAAAAGACGGGCTTTGGGTTTTGGAAGGGCAAAAAAATATGCCGGTTTATCAAGAACGAATACGCCGCTTATTGACCACTGTTGCCGAGGCCAGATTTTTTGAGCGCAAAACCAATAAGGCGCAAAATCTGGGTATGTTCAATCTGCTGCCGCTTGATGATAAGGATTCCAAGGCCATAGAAGTTGAATTCAAACAAGATGAAAACGTTATACAGCGTTTTGATTTGGGCGATATAAATATAGATTTGGGGCGAGGTTCTCGCGCGGCGTATATAAAATTTGAAAATCAGTTTCAAGTTTGGGAAATCAGCGGAGATTTTGTGGATATGGATTTAGATGAGTCCAAGTGGACATATAGCAAACTATGGGATTTGCGTTACGGCCGCTTGTATTCACCAAGCAATTATGTTCCGGAGCAAGAAAAATTGGTGATTTTGATGAAAAACGCCTTGAACACACCAATCAAAATATCTAAAGATAGTTTACAATCTAAACCGATTAAAACCAAAAAATTATATATTGAAAACGGTGACCACGCGATTTTGTCGTTATATAAAGAAAACGGCAAAGCTTATGCGGTGCTGAATTTTGATGAAAATAATACCGGTTCGCACATTAAGCTTGCGGCAAAATATTTTAGCGGCAAACCATTGGAAATAGATATGCAGCATTTGGAGAAAATTCTTGAACAGCTCTGATTTGAATATAAAAAAAATAAATAAACTAAAAACCTTGGCGGCTAGCGCCAGCATTGGTGTTTCAGTCACATTAAGTCTGATAAAAGGAGCCGCCGCTATTGCCACCGGTTCACTTTCTGTTTTGTCGTCAATGATAGACAGTTTGACCGATGTGCTGTCTTCAAGTATTTCTTGGGTGGCGGTTAGATTTTCCAATAAGCCGCTGACAAAACATCATCGTTATGGCTATGGCAAGGCGGAATCTCTCAGCGCCTTGATTCAGGCGGCGTTTATCGCCGGTTCGGGCGGTTTTATTTTGTATGACGGTATAAATCGTTTTATTAATCCGACGCCAATCAAACAAACAACGGCTGGTTTGTGGATTATGGGAATTAGCATTGTGTTGACGGTTGCGCTCATTTCTTTTCAAGCGGCAGTGGTAAAAAAGACCAACTCGCAAGCGATTGAAGCCGATAGCGCGCATTACACGGTGGATTTGCTGACCAATGGCGCGATTATTGTTTCTCTTTTGGTGGTTAAATATTTGGGGTGGCAGTGGTTTGATAGTCTGACCGCGGTTTTTATTTCTGGCTATTTATTATGGAATGCGGCGCATATTGCTATAAAAGCCCTAGAAGAAATCACCGACCATGAGGTTGATGACAATATAAAAAACAAAATCATTGCGCTGGTGTATGAAGTGCCAGAGATAAAAGGCTATCACGATTTCCGCACCCGTGTATCCGGCTTACGCATGTTTATTGAAATACATCTGGAGCTGGATGGAAATTTAACCTTGTCAAAAAGCCATGATATTTCAGACAAGGTTGAAGCTAAGATTTTGGCGGAATTTCCTCAGGCGCAGATAATTATCCATCAAGATCCGTATGGTTTGCACGAAAAGCGTTTAGACCATGAAATCAGCGGACAATGTGATTTATAGTTTTTTCTGATAATTGAACATAAAAAAATCCCTGTTTTTAGTAACAGGGATTTTTTATAAGGAGGAAAACATTATAAATACTTTTTATTAGCAATAGCCTTGATCTTTATTTTTTAAATTTATATTCAGACGTTCATTATTCAGATTGCACTGAACATTTTCAGATTCACCTTTGGATAAAGTAACATAATCTCTCAGAATATTTTCTTTAGAAAGACCGCTTTTCGGTGATACGGCAATGCTTTCTTCATGCATCGGGAATACCTTGGTTGCCATAAAATTCTTTGTAGATTCAACACGTTCTACAATTTCTGACCAAACCTTTTGCGGTCTGCTTTCAGCCACGCCTTTAGCCATCTTTAATGCAGATATTCTTGCTTTTATTATTTCTTTATCAGACATTTTTTCAATCCTTATTTTTAATCTTTTGTCTATTCTTGCATATTTATTTTGTTTTGTCAAGTGCAATAATTTAGACAAATTAAATTTTTTACAAATATCCTTTACATCTTCTTTTAATTTAGAATATGCATCTTCTTTTTCTTGAATAGCCTTAGCCAAAGAACTGTCTTTCTCCTTCTTTAGTAAGATGAGTTCTTCTTGCATATTTTTTAATCGCATCAAGCTATCTTCATATAAAAGTTTGGTAGATTCTATCCTTTTCTTCTTCAAAATCATATTTCTCCTATATATAAAAGCAAAAATCACAAGGATAACAATACTGCTAATTACCAATATATATATAATGTGAGCCCTCAGAGTTGCCCTTTTCTCTGCAGAAACAGCTAAATCCTGATGCCTACCATAATCATACATCTCTTGCATTTGTTGCAACTGAGAGTTTCTTGTTTCTATAAAATCTGAATCTTGATACTCTATACACTTCAAAGCAAACTTAATCGCCAAATTGGGCTGATTCACTTTAGAGTAATATTGAACCAATGCTTTTGCCATTGTGGCTTTGATACTATAAGATTTAGAAAGACTTAAACTTTTGTTCAAACAATCATAAGCAGAATCTAAATCATTCTTAAACATATAATATAATCCTCTTTCACTCAAAATAAAAGCCTTAGAATCTTTATACTCTAAGTTTCCCTCAT
>USCF01000127.1 GCA_900553115.1 uncultured Alphaproteobacteria bacterium | reverse complement strand
GTGTGATATAACTTGACAAAAAAATAAAAAACTATATGCTAATCACCAATCAAGCATTATTAATTTACGATTATTTTGTAACAAATCACATTGTTTAATTTAAACTTTTGTTTTTATGGAAAGCAATTTTGACATTAAGGTTAAATCTCCCTGCCTGTTGGTTTATATAACCAAGGCCGGAGAAGTGAAAATCTCTTCGGAGTTAGAATTGGCAAATCGCGAAAATCTTTGGGGTGTCCAGTGCGGCAATATTTTTGTGGCTCTCAAAAATTCTGGTTTCAGCGATTGGTCGCACGCCATTCATCAGGAAAAAGTAATTTCTCAGCAGTGGAAAATTTCCTTGCCGCTGGAGGACGATTTAGGCGATTGCTATGTGGCAAAGTCTCAATTCAAAGAAACTATTGAGTTTTTGCATATTCATGGTGTGGCCGCCGATGATTGGCTTGACGGCTGGTATTGGTCTTGTGAAGAGCAGGGGCGTGATAATGTTCATACGTTTGATATGCTGAAAGGCTGCTATTATACTCATGACCGCTATGACAGCAATGGTTTTGTGCGTTTTGCTTTAGTAAAATTGCCTGAGTAATAGATTATAAAAAACTGTGGAATCGTTAAAAGATTCTGCAGTTTTTTTGTTAATAAACTTGACAAAAAAATAAAAAAGTGTAGAATTAACACAAATTCTAATTATTAACTTTATATTATATTTATGGATAAACATTTTATTGAAGCTCCTTGTGCTTTGCTTGTTTTCAATAGTGAAGATATCACAGTTGAGCGTGTAAAAAAAATTGAAGAGAGTGAAAGCTATGCAATTTTAGGCTTTGAATATGAGGGCTATGCTTATGCTATCAACTCTTTAGCCTGTAGTGTAATGTGCGGTACTTTTTTCAATAATGCAAAATTGGAGCCGCTGCCTCAAATGTCCTTTGAACAACGCTGTAAATTGATGTCGGCTCAAAAAGTGACAGAAACAATAGAGGTTTTGGCGCAATATTGCAAAGTTGCAAAAGACACGGCTCGCTATCCGATTTTGGTTTGGAAATCTTAAGTTGTTTACTCTAAATTTTTATGATTATGGAAGGTTTTATTAACACGCCGTGCCAGTTGATTTTTTATAGCAACGGCAGTGGCAAATTGGAACTTGCTTCCAAAGTTGATACTGACAAGTGTCATTTAGTGTTGGGTGTTGTCTGCGATAATGTGGTTTTCGCCCTAACTGAATTGGGTAAAAAAGCATTAACTGATTTTCAGCTTTTAGATCCGCATCTTACGGTGATTGAGCCGGATGATACGCCTAAAGCGGTTAGCGCGGCGCACAAAACTTTGTTAGAAAAAACAGTGCTGATGCTGTCGTTTCATTGCAAAGTAGATAATAATGTTACCAAAAAGCCTCTGTTTTTATGGAAATAGCGGCAATAAAAATCCTCGTAAAAACATATTGTTTTTGCGGGGATTTTTGTTTATAGTAACGGCACAAGGAGAAGTTAAATGCAATTAAGCGCCAAATATCAAGCTGTTTTAGAGGTAATTAGCAAGGTTTTTCAGGATCAGTATCCTGCTGACAATATTTTGAAAGAATATCTGCGTAATCGCAAATATATCGGTTCTAAAGACCGTAAGTTTATCACCAATATGGTGTGGGATATTATTCGACATCGCAGCAGGTTGGAATTTGATTGCGGTTGTTGTGAGCCTCGTATGCTGCTGTTGGCGTATCTCAAGGATGAAGATATGGATTTGGTGGCTGATGGCTCGGAATATGGTTTGAAGCCCGTAACCAAAGCAGAAAAAGAAAAGTTGGCGCATTTGAGCCAAGAAGTTTATCCGGAATATATAGAAAAAGAATGTCCGAAATGGCTGTATGAAAAAATTGGTGATTCAGCTTTGGCTGCAAGTTTGAATACCACGGCACCTGCCGATATTAGAGCCAATTTTATCAGCCGCGAAGAAGCTAAAAACAAGCTGCAGAAAGAAGGATTGTTTTTTTCTTTTACGCCGTATTCTCCCTATGGTTTGCGTTCGGCCGAAAGAGTTAATTTGCAAAATTGCGTGGCGTATCAAAACGGTGAAATCGAGGTTCAGGACGAAGCTTCACAGCTAGGGGCGATTCTTTGCGATGTGCGCAGCAATCACCGTATTATAGACTATTGCTGCGGCGGAGGCGGCAAGAGCCTATTGCTTGGAGCTATTTTGCATAACGATGGCTTGATTTACGCGCATGACAAAAACTTTAACCGTATGGATGGCTTAAAGGCGCGGGCAGAGCGTTTGGGGATTAAAAACATCAAAATTATTCAAGAAATAGGCGCGGCTGATAAGTTTGACCGTTTTATTGTGGACGCCCCTTGTTCGGGCAGCGGCACATGGCGGCGTTCGCCGGACGCAAAATATCGCTTGACGCCAAAACAGCTGAAAGCCATTGAGCAGGCGCAAGCCGAAATTTTGGATATTGCGGCCAAGCATGTGGCGGATAACGGGCGTATTATTTATATGACTTGTTCGGTTTTGCCCGAAGAAAATGAACGGCGTATAGAAACGTTTTTACAAAAATATCCAGAATTTTCGCCGGTTAATATGAAAAATTTGTGGGAACGTAAATTGGAACAGAATTATCCGTTTGCTGAAACGCGTTGGCTGAAATGTTCACCGCTGTTAACCGGAACGGACGGCTTTTTTGTTTGCGTTTTACAAAAGAAATAAAATGTAACTTTTTGTGTGTTGCAATCTGTCGGTCTAGCGTCTAATCTGACAGACAACAAGGTTATTTTAAATAATAAAAGGAATAAAAATATGGCAAAAATTCATGCTACTGCCGTTGTTGAAGACGGTGCACAAATTGCAGACAGCGCAGAAATTGGTCCTTTCTGCTGGGTTAGTTCACAAGCTAAAATCGGTGAAAACGTACGTTTGCTGGGGCAGGTTACAATTTACGGCGATACCACAATCGGCGAAGGAACTGTTGTTTTTCCGGGGGCTAGACTCGGCTGCGGACCGCAGGATCACGGCAATGAATTTCAGCCTGGTGCGCGTTTGATTATCGGCAAGCGCAATGTTATCCGCGAAAATGTGACTATGCACGCCGGTACGCCGAAAGAACATCTGACAACCGTTGTTGGCGATGACGGCATGTTTATGATTAACTCGCACGTTGCGCACGATTGTGTGGTTGGCAACAATGTGATTATGACCAACAATGCTGTAATCGGTGGTCACGTTCATTTGGGCGACGGAGTTATCTTGGGCGGCAACTGCGCAGTGCATCAATTTGTGCATATTGGGCGCAAAGCTATGGTTGGCGGCGTTTCTGGCATATCGCGAGATATTATTCCGTTTGGTATTGCCAATGGTATGCCGGCGCGTTTACGTGGTTTGAACGTTGTTGGTTTGAAACGCAGCGGCATGGAAGAAAGCGTTATTAAATCTTGCACCCGTGCATTTATGTTTATTTTCAAGGGTTCTAATGGAACATTTGAAGAGCGTGTAGCGCAAGCGGCGGAAAGATATAAAGACAATGAAATGATTATATTGTATCCTTAAAGAAAGGAGTTTTTGAATTATGATTTATAACTTTAACTTAGGCATTGGTTGGGCAAGTAGTGGTGTTGAATATGCTCAGATCTATCGTGCTCGAATGTTTCGTAATATTGGTGTTGATGCCAAGTTTGTATTTACAGATATGTTTCCTTCTGAATATA
>USCF01000126.1 GCA_900553115.1 uncultured Alphaproteobacteria bacterium | reverse complement strand
TACATTTTGTTAGTTTAATCCGAATAAATAAATATTAAGTAAACAAGTATTGATTTTTTTATGCTTTTTGCTTATGATGCATCAGTTTTTATATGTAATAACAAAGGATATTAAGGTGGTTGAAAAACCAGAAATAGAGGACTTCAGCGGTAAAAAATACAAATACGGCTTTGTGACAGACATAGAAGCTGACACCGCTCCCAAAGGTCTGAACGAGGATATTATCAGACTGATTTCGGCGAAAAAAGGCGAACCGGACTGGCTTTTGGAACGCCGTTTGAAAGCTTATCGTCATTGGCTGACTATGGAAGAGCCTAGCTGGGCCAAGCTGGTGTATGATAAAATAGACTATCAAAATTTAAGCTACTACGCAGCTCCAGTGCAAAAAGCCAAACCCAAAAGCTTAGATGAAGTGGATAAAAATCTTTTAGACACCTATAATCGTTTGGGTATTCCGCTCAAAGAACAAGAAGTTCTATCCGGTGTGGCTGTGGACGCCGTGTTTGACAGTGTTTCGGTTGCCACAACCTATCGCGCCCGACTAGCTGATAAAGGGATTATTTTTTGCTCTATTTCCGAAGCCGTTAAAGAACATCCCGATTTAGTGCAAAAATATTTAGGCTCGGTTGTTCCCTATACCGACAACTTTTTTGCTTGCCTTAATTCGGCAGTGTTTACCGATGGCTCGTTTGTGTATATTCCCAAAGGCGTTACCTGTCCAATGGAACTTTCCACCTATTTCCGCATAAACGCCAAAAATACCGGTCAATTTGAACGCACACTCATAATTGCCGAAGACAACAGCTATGTTTCATATTTGGAAGGCTGTACAGCGCCGCAGCGTGATGAAAATCAACTGCACGCCGCCATTGTGGAAATTGTGGTTTTAAACGACGCCGAAGTTAAATATTCCACCGTGCAGAACTGGTATCCTGGAGATAAAGACGGCAAAGGCGGTGTTTATAACTTTGTGACCAAAAGAGCGGCCTGCCGCGGACGCAATGCAAAAATTTCGTGGACACAGGTTGAAACCGGTTCGGCTGTGACTTGGAAGTATCCGTCCTGTGTTTTGGAGGGAGACAATTCTTCCGGTGAGTTTTATTCGGTTGCCATTACAAATAACCGTCAACAAGCAGATACCGGTACTAAAATGATTCATATCGGCAAAAACACCACTTCCAAAATTATTTCAAAGGGTATTTCTGCCGGCTGTTCAAACCAAACCTACCGCGGCTTAGTTGCCGTGTCTAAAAACGCCGACAACGCCCGCAACTATTCGCAATGCGACAGTTTGCTGATTGGCTCGACTTGCGGCTCGCACACGGTGCCGTATATTACCAACAAAAATAAGTCGGCGGTTTTGGAACACGAGGCCACAACCTCAAAAATCAGCGATGAGCAGCTGTTTTATTGCCAACAGCGGGGAATATCCGAAGAAGAAGCTATTGGGCTTATTGTGAACGGTTTTTGCAAAGAAGTTATGCAGCATTTGCCAATGGAATTTGCCATTGAGGCGGCTAAATTAATAAATATCAGCCTAGAAGGCGGCGTTGGATAAAGGATTAAGTTATGTCAGAAAAATTGTTAGAAATTAAAAATTTGTGCGCCCGCGTGCCTGAAAAAGAAATAATCAAAGGCTTAAATTTGACCATAAACAAAGGTGAAGTACACGCGCTGATGGGACCTAACGGCGCTGGAAAATCCACTTTATCTTATGTTTTGGCAGGCAAGCCTGATTATGAAGTAACCGCTGGCAGCGCCGAATTTGCAGGGCAAAATTTACTTGCCTTAAAACCGGAAGAACGCGCTTGGCTCGGTTTGTTTTTGAGTATGCAGGCGCCGGTGGCTATTTCAGGTGTCAGCTGCAGCAGCTTTTTAAAGCACGCGGTAAATGCTAAACGCAAAGCTATGAACCTGCCGGAGCTTGATGCTGCCGAATTTTTGAAATTTTTACGGACTAAAGCTAAAGAACTGAATATCAGCGGAGAAATGTTAAAGCGTGAAATGAATGTCGGTTTTTCCGGTGGAGAAAAAAAACGCTTGGAAGCTTTGCAAATGAGTTTGCTGGAGCCGGCTCTGGCTATTCTTGATGAAACGGATTCCGGACTAGATGTTGACGCTATTAAAATTGTGGCCGAAAGTGTCAATCGCCTGCGCACCAAAGATACTTCCCTTTTGGTTATCACTCACCATGTCAAACTTTTGACTTATTTGCAGCCGGATTATGTACACGTTTATGCCGATGGACACATTATTTGCTCAGGCGATATGTCCTTGGCGCAAGAAATTGAAAACAACGGTTATACCCAATTCATAAAGGCGGAATAAATGAGCTTAACACAGCAAAATATTGAACTTTGGGGTGAAGATATTCCTTGGCTTGCCGGTCTTAGAGAAAAAGGTTTGTCAGCATTTATAAAACAAGGCTTGCCAACAGCTAAAACCGAAGCTTGGAAATATTCTTATGTAAAAGAATCGGCTTTTAATGATTTGATTATTGACACCGAACCGCACCATTGCCAGTGCGGCAAAGAATGTCATTGCCATATGGCTGATGATTTGCCATTTGCCGTGATTAAGGTTCATTTTTGCAATGGCAAACCGGATACTGAACACACCGAATTACCTCGTGGACTGGTCATAAAACCATTGGTTGAAGCTATTTATGATAAAGAAGCGCAAAAATACTTAAACAAATCATTTGAAAATGGACAATTTCCATATGCCGCGCTCAATACCGCTTATTTAGAACAAGGTTTGATGATTGTGGCAGAACGCAATGCCATAATAGAAAAGCCAGTGTTGCTCGCATATCATTCGCATGGGCAAAATTTGTGGCAAAACGTGCGAAATCTTATAGTGCTGGAAAGCGGTTCGCAACTGACTTTGTTAGAAGATTTTTCCGGCGACGATGAATTTTATTTTAACAATATTGTAAATGAAATATATATCGGCAACGAAGCAGTTTTGACGCATTATAAACGGGTTAAAGAAGCGGCTCCGGCGCTGCATATTGCCTTGAACAGCGTTGTTGTCCGTCAAAACGGCAAATATAATGCATTTTGCGCGCAAGGCGAATGTCGTTTAGCTCGAAACGAATCGTATATTCAGCTACAGCAAGAAGGCGCTGAGGCCAATGCAAACGGCGCATATCGCTTATATAATGACGGTCATTCCGACATAACAACAAATATCCGTCATCTGGCAGTGCACACTACTTCTAATCAGTTAGTTAAAGGCGTGCTAGACGGCAACAGCCGAGGTGTTTTTCAAGGGCAAATACACATTGCGCCGAATGCTCAGCAGACAGAAGGCTATCAGCTGCACCGCGCTTTGCTTTTGAGCGATAATGCCGAAATTGACTGCAAACCGGAGCTGGAAATTTTTGCTGATGATGTAAAATGTTCACACGGAGCAACCAGCGGCGATTTGGATAAAGAGCAGCTGTTTTATATGCAAACCAGAGGAATTGCTCTAGATGACGCCAAGCAAATTTTGATAGAAGCTTATTTGAATGAAGTTTTGCTAAAGGTGGAAAACGAACAAATCCGCGAGTGGCTCAAAGAAGCGTTGTAAACAAAAAAATAACTAAAATATTACAGAAATTATAATACAAAAAACTCCGCCACGAGGACGGAGTTATTTTTTTGAGGTTAAACTTTAATAAAAAACTTTAGGCAACTTTGGATCCACTGTTTTTCTTTTCTTCGTATAAAAAGCTTAGTTTTTCCTTAATTTCAC
>USCF01000125.1 GCA_900553115.1 uncultured Alphaproteobacteria bacterium | reverse complement strand
ATGCTGAGCTTCGGCAGTTTGTATAAAAGCCGAACAGATAAAAAGCATCATCGTTAAAAATTTTTTCATTATAGCTCCTCATATAATTATGCTTAAATATAAATAAATTGTGTTAAAAAGATTTTAACTCATTGCATAAAAAATAGAAATTTGCCACTATCATAATAATAAAATCTGAAAAGTACAAGATGATAAATAGAGATAATATAAAAATTGACAAGAATTTGTTTTTGACGCCGCCTTCGCACATTATCGGCGTAACTTCCGGTTTGGGCAGTATGGGCAAAACATGGCTGTCTGTTACGCTAGCGCATGCGCTCAATTTGCTGCGGGAGAGTGTTTTATTATTTGATGCAAATAATGGTTTGCTGAACACTGATTTTCAGTTGGATATACCGTATAAAAATTATCTAAATCAAGTTATAGAAGGTAAAATTACGCTTAATCAAACTATTACTCCAATTAATAAAAAGAAATTTGATGTTATTAGCGGTCAATCCGGCAGTGATTTGCTTGAAGATGTGCCAATAGGACGATTGCAGATTATGCGTGAAGAACTCTCATTGTTGGCGCAAAACTACAATAAGGTAGTGGTTGATTTACCTTTTTCAGAAAAAATTTTGTACAATCTGCTGCCTTTGTCAGATATCATCTTGGTTTGTACCAGCGATCCGTCAAATTTGGTGTCAACTTATGATTTTATTCAAAAAAACGCCTATAATCTTTCATATAAGAGTTTGCAAATAGTTATAAACTATGCTAATTCTTATGAAGAAGGTTTGCGCACATATGATACGCTGCGTCGTGCTTGCGAGCAATATATGACGGCTACGCCAAAGCTTTTGGGGATTATTCGCCGTGATACAAAGGTTAGGGACGCTATTCGCAATCATGTTTTGTTGTTGAATAGATATCCAAATTCGGAGGCGGCGGAAGATGTGGTTAACATAGCTCGAAAATTGTGGATAAAGGAGACGGAAAGTGAGTTATAATTACGACGGTATGGGATATTATCGAGTTTTAGAAGTAACCCCAAATGCGCCTTTGTCTTTAATTAAACAGCAATACTATGACAGAGCTAAGTTTTGGCATCCTGACCATAATGATGATCCTAATGCTGTGGAAGTTTTTCAAAAAATATCAGTGGCCTATAATTTATTAAAAGACCAAAAAAAACGTCTGAAGTATGATTTACTGTCGTTGGTTTATGAAGAAAAAGATTTTCCGGATATGGATGCATTGAAGGTTTATAAAAACCAACAAGATAAGGAAGACGCGGCGCTAAGAGTTTTAAAACAGCGTAGAGTTTATGCCGGATTAAACGGTTATAAAGTAAAAAACACTAAAGATATTTGTAATTATTACGAAGCCAAAGATATGGTTTTGACCACTTCTATATCCAATTGGCTCAGAGGTTGGTGGGGTATCAAGCCATTTAAAGAAAATATCAAAGCCATAAAATATAATTTACAGGCAGTGAGTGCGGAAGATGAGGATAATCTGAAATTATTGATTCATAATTCTGTCGCTTATGACAATATTGGTCGCAAGGATATGTCTTGGTTATATGCCAAGCAAGCGTTTTTACTGGTTGTCAAAGACAGCCGGGCTTATGAACTTTTGAAAACGTATATTGATATTTTGGATTATCATCCGCAAAAATCCGTGGTTTTGCCAAAATGGTCGGCGGCAGAACTAAGAACCAGACAAATGATTCTTCCGGTTTTTGTTTGTGCTGTTGGTATAGTTTTTTCGTTGTTTTCTCTAGATAAAATCGGAATAGTAAAATTGCCTCAGCACCAAAAGTCAAGCTATTATACCGAGATGATTATCGGCGGTGTAAAAGTGGCAGATGACCAGATTGAAACCAGAGTTATAAAAGTTGACAGCGCCAAAGACGATGATAGTTCTCTATATCATCTTAAAGAAGGTGCTAAAATATATTATGGACCGGATAGCCGTTATGATGTTTTGGCCGACGGTATAGAAGGGCAGACTGTTCGGGTGGTGGGCTATATGCCTAACAAAAAGTGGTTTAAAATAATGATTGACAATGGCGAAACGGGTTACGTAAATATAAATAATTTACAAAAAGGAATAGGACTGCCTATTCCGTCGCGTTCAAAAGTTAAATAATAGGATATGACATGGGACTTAAATTTGAAATTGATAAAAAAGTTGGCAAAAGCCGTTTAGGACGTTTAATCACCAAACATGGTGTCGTAAATACGCCGGCATTTATGCCGGTGGGAACTTGTGGAACGGTTAAGGCTATGATGCCGGAAAGCGTAGCGGCGACCGGCGCGGAGATTTTACTTGGCAATACCTATCATTTGATGCTGCGTCCAGGGGCAGATTTGGTAGAAAAAATGGGCGGACTGCACAAATTTATGAATTGGAATAAGCCTATTTTGACCGATTCCGGCGGTTTTCAAGTTATGAGTTTAAGCGGTTTACGCAAACTAACCGAAGAAGGGGTTACGTTCCGTTCACATGTTGATGGAAAAAAATTCTTTTTGAGTCCGGAAGAGTCCATGAAAATTCAACATAAATTGGATTCGAATATTACCATGTGCCTTGATGAGTGTACGCCATATCCTTCTACCTATGAAACTTGCGCCAAGTCCATGCGGATGTCTATGCGTTGGGCAAAACGCAGCAAAGAAGCGTTTATCGACCGCGAAGGATATGGAATTTTTGGCATTCAACAAGGCAATGTCTATAAAGATTTGCGTGAAGAATCTGCCAAAGCGTTGCGAGAAATTGGTTTTGATGGTTATGCAATCGGTGGATTAGCTATCGGCGAGGGGCAAGAAAAAATGTTTGAAGTTCTTGATTATGCGCCGGATATGCTGCCGGAAGATAAGCCTCGCTATTTAATGGGTGTTGGCCGTCCTGATGATATTGTCGGCGCTGTTTTGCGCGGTGTTGATATGTTTGATTGCGTTATGCCGACACGTTCCGGACGTACAGCGCAGGCCTTTACCAAATATGGACCGATAAATATCCGCAATGCCCGTCATCGCGAAGATCCTCGTCCGTTGGAAGAAGGCTGCGATTGTCCATTATGTTCGCATTACAGCCGCGCCTACATTCACCATTTGCAAAAATGTAATGAAGTTTTAGGAATTATGCTGCTTACATGGCATAATATTCGGTATTATGAACGTTTGATGCAGGGACTGCGCGCTGCTATTAAAAATGATACACTCCAAGAATTTGCTGCAGAATTTTATGCTAATCAGGCTAAAGGTGATATTGAGGAGTTGTAGAATATGGTTGATAAAGTATGTGATGTCGAAGAAAAAGTAATCCTGAGTTTTAAAGAAGCCAACAAAGAAGACGGTATCCGTGTGTTTGTGGCCGGCGGTTCTCGTTCAGGTAATGATACTGCTTATGCGCAAGAGGCATATAATTTGGGCAAAAAAATTGTAAAAATGGAATTTAAGCTGGATTTTGGCTTGTCTAACAGTGGTATTATGGGCGCAGTTGCCAAAGGTGTATTAGATGGCTGGAACAAACGCCAATGTAAGCTGGAAGGTTCTCCAATCCAAGGTATTACTACCAAACAATATTTTGATTTATATCCAAATGACGATGAGCTGATTAACAAAATGGATATAGTTGTTGCTAAAACTTTGGAAGAACGTAAGCAAAAACTTTTGGAGTCTGATTTTGTGGTGTTTGCTCCGGGAGGAGTGGGAACACTTGATGAATTGGCCTATGATTGTGTGGCTATGCAGGATGGTATGC
>USCF01000124.1 GCA_900553115.1 uncultured Alphaproteobacteria bacterium | reverse complement strand
CGCTGGTTGAAGATGGTTTGCTCCAGTCAATATCATCGGTCATTTCGGTATGAGCTGCTTCTTCAAATCTTTTTTTGAAAAATTCGCGCACGGCATTTTCATCATTTGGATCAGGCATTCCGGGCGGCAGTTCTAACGGGTTTTTAGGTTCGGAATTGTTTTTGGCCTGCTGCGCTTCATAATCCGGCAAACCGGATAACGGCACAACGTCGGCGGAGGCGTTGCTTGTCAGGCCGCTCAGAGCCAAAAAAGACATCGTTAGAAAAAATTTCTTCATAAAATTTGTCCTTGTGTTTACAAATAAAATACTTTTAGCTATTATCATAAAAGATAAAGATTAAAAAAGTTATAAGGAGACGCTTATGAAACAAAAAGTTGCTGCTGTTATTTTGGGTGCCGGTAAAGGAACTCGTATGCATTCGGATAAACCAAAGGTTTTGATGCCGGTGTGCGGAAAAACTATGGTGCGCAGAATTATAGACACACTCGAAAGTATTCCGGTAGATGAAATAGTTACGGTTATTTCTCCGGACGGAAAAGATGTGGCTAAAGAAGTGGCTCCATACGCAACCTGCGTGCAAGAACTTCAGTTGGGTACGGGACACGCTGTTAATTGCGCTAAAGATTTTTTGAAAGATTTTGACGGCACTGTTTTAGTGGTGTTTGGCGACACACCTTTAATCACCCGCCGTACTTTTGAAAAAGCAATCGAAAAAGTGGAAGACGGCTATGCGGTTGTGGTGCTTGGTTTCCGTCCAAAAGATCCGGCTCGTTACGGTCGCTTGATTATGAAAGGCGATGAGTTAGACCGAATTGTTGAATATAAAGACGCCACAGAAGAAGAACGCGCTATTGATTTTTGCAATTCAGGCTTTATGTCATTTAGCGGTAAACATTTGTTTTCTATTTTGGCGAAAATTGGCAATAAAAACGCTTCCGGCGAGTTTTATTTGACCGATGCAGTGGCCGTGGCAAAACAAATGGGACTGAAATGCACAGCTTTTGCCGGCGATGCCGAAGAGGTTGCAAGTGCAAATACATTGGAAGAATTGGCTCAGTTGGAAGAATTTTGCCGAAAGAATAACTAATGGAACGTGTTTTCAGGTTAATTTTTGATACTTTTTTAGCCGCTCTTATTGCCTTTACTATCTATTTGATAGCGGTGCTGTCAGTGTCGCCAAAAAACGATGCTCAAAACAGGGGCTTTATACCTTGCACCAAAGAATTGGTTGTTCAGGTGTCAGAATGCGGCAGAGGCTCTTTGTGGTGTATGGCTAAAGGAATTTGGCAGGACACAAAGTGCAATGTCAAGGTTGTTGCGTCCGGCGTTAAAATGTGGATTTGGCGCGAACAGCCGACTCCGTGGGCCAATTATTTGTTTGTGCCGTCAGCGGCGGCAGAGCTGGATAAGGATAATCCATATACCGGTGTGGTTGCCGAGGATGTGCAAACGTTGGAAAATCAGCGTTCGTTTATTGAGCAACATCAGCAAAAATTAGAAGAGGCTAAGCATCGGGAATTAAATTTGAACGAAAATGTGCTTTCTGCAATTGAAAACGCCGAACAAGATGCGAAATATATTGAGGAAGAACCAGCTGAAAATCTAAAAACGCCGGCAATTTCCGACATTGGCGATGAAGCTTTTTTAGATGATATCGAAGCCGATGAAAGTTCTTCTCAAAATGTGACGGCGCCGACATCGGTTGAAAATAGAACTAAAGCGGTTTTGAAGAAAAATACAACAAAAAGTATTGAAAAAAAAGGAGAAGTTGATGACAAATAAAATGCCGGCTTGGGATTTGAGCGACTATTATACAAGTATGAAAGACGCAAAAATTGCCGAAGATTTGGAAAGTTATAGACAGGGAACGGAAGAATTTGCCAAACGCTACAAAGGCAAATTGGCTGAATTGTCGGCCGAAGAATTTTTGGCTGCAGCCAAAGATATTGAACGCCGTTCAAAAATTGCCAGCCGTTTGGGCGGTTTTGCCTATCTCAATATGGTCACACAAATGAAAAATGTTGAAGCCGTAGCGTTTTATCAGGATATTCAAGAAAAATTGACGGATTATTGCAAGCCGGCTATTTTCTTTTCTTTGGAATTTAACGCTTTGCCGGATGCCAAAATAAACGAGTGGCTGCAAAATAAAGATGTGGCGTTTTATAAATATTGGATAAAGCGTATGCGCAAGTTCAAAGATTATGAACTATCTGAACCGGTGGAAGAAATTTTGGTTGAAAAATCTTTGACTTCTTCCGAAGCTTGGGTGCGTTTGTATGAGGAAACGTCTTCTCGCTTGGTTTATACGGTTGACGGCAAAGAATATAACGATGCCGAACTTTCTAAACTGATGTTGGATAAAAATCCGCAAACCCGTGAAAAAGCCGGCAAAGAACTGAATCGAGTTTTGAAAGAAAACGGACACTTAATGACCTTTATTTATAATATGGTTATGAAAGACAAAGCCATTGAAGATGAAAAACGCGGCTTTAAAACTCCGGTTTCTTCCCGCAATTTGAGTGAAGATGTCAGCGATGAAACGGTTGAAGTTTTGGCGCAGACCGTAAAAAAACATTATAAAGATATTTCTGAGCGTTTTTATAAGCTAAAAGCAAAATGGCTTGGGGTTGAAAAAATTGCTTATTGGGATAGAAATGCGCCGCTGCCGTTTGCTGATGACACTACATATAGCTGGGATGAGGCGGTGCAAATTGTGTTGAACGCCTATAAAGAGTTTTCGCCGAAGCTGTATAATATCGCCAAAGACTTTTTTGACCACAACTGGATAGATGTTCCTCCGCGCGACGGCAAGCGCAGCGGTGCGTTTTGCAGCGGTCCGATTAGTGATGAGCACCCTTATTTGATGCTGAATTTTGTAGGCAAGCAAAATGATGTTTTAACCTTAGCGCATGAATTGGGGCATGGTTGTCACCATCAGCTGCGTTTGAAAAACGGCGAGTTGAACGAGCATTCTCGCATGACCTCGGAAGAAGTTGCCTCAGTATTCGGCGAAATGATGGTATTTCAATCCATGTTGCGTAATTTGCAAGATGACAAGGCTAAACTTTGCTTAATTGCCTCTAAAGTCGGCGATATGATTAACACGGCCATTCGGCAGATTGCCTTTCACTTTTTTGAAACTCGCGCTCACAACGAACGTAAAAACGGCGAAGTTTCGGAAGAACGTTTGTGTCAAATTTGGCTTGAGGAAATGCGCGACAGCTTGGGCGACTATGTGGAAGTTACCGATGACAGTAAGCATATTTGGTCTATGGTTGGTCACTTCTTTTTCTTGCCGTTTTATGTTTATGCTTATTCATTTGCGGATTGCTTTGTCAACTCGTTGTATCAAGTCAGTCAATCGGGCAAAGTGGAAAATTTTGCCGACAAATATTTGGATATGCTCTCTAAAACGGCCTTGGAAGACTATGACAAGATTTTAGCGCCGTTTGGCTTAAATCCTAACAGTCCAGATTTTTGGGAATATGGTTTATCCCTGATTTCATCGTATATTGATATGTTGGAAGAACTGGATTCTCGGATATAAGGAAACTCGTCTAATGGTCTACTACTTTTAACTTTTTGTGCTTGTGTACTAATTTGTACACGGCGCAAAAAAGTTAATGCGTATTAGCCTCATTATCCGAGTTTCTGAGAGTTAGTGCCGGTTGCAACAATAAGCAGCCGGTTTTTCTTATGTACTAGTTTGTACACTGCGAAAAAATCTTACTTCGCATTAAGCTCATTATCCGAGT
>USCF01000123.1 GCA_900553115.1 uncultured Alphaproteobacteria bacterium | reverse complement strand
ACTAAAGAACAAGTGCCGCTATTGTCAACGGTGCAACTTTTGCAAAGATTTTCAATTTCAGTTAAAAAGCAGTATATCGCTTTCATGATTAGTTTCACGATGAGCAGAAAAAATGTAAAGATAAAAAACGCCTGAAAACTAAATAAGTTTTCAGGCGTGAAAAATATAAAAGATTTGACTAAAAAATACTGTCAAGCAAGCCTTCTAGAGTGGAAGGAGCTGATTTAGTTTTTGCTTTGGTTTCATCAGTCAGATCCTCTTCTTCTATTAAATCACCGATACTGTCCGCAGAAGTGTTGGCGTCAATAAGGGAGCCGATATCATCAGCGTTTGTAGCCAATGGTTTGATATTGTGCGCCGCCATCATTACATCGTGCCAAATCTCAGCCGGAATAGTGCCGCCGCCGACTTTATTCATTGGCTTTTCATTGTCGTTGCCAACCCAAACCGCGGCTACATAGCCTCCGCCCCAGCCCACAAACCAAGCATCGCGGTAGTTTTGCGTGGTGCCGGTTTTTCCGGCGGCAAAATATGGCAGCTGCGCTTTTTTGCCGGTACCGCGGGTAATCACATGGCTGAGCATTTGCGACATTTCTTTAGCGATATTACCATCTATAATCTGTTTTTGCTGATTTGATTGACGCACATAAAGTTGATGTCCGTCTTTGCTTGAAATCTCGTTAATCGCGTGCGGCCAAACCGCATAGCCGCCGTTGGCAAGCACAGCATAAGCAGTTGCCATATCAATCACTTTTACGCCGTTTGTACCCAAAACCATGGACGGAGTTTGCTCTATTTTTGTACTGATACCCATTTTGCGGGCGTTGGCGGCAATATCTTTGAGATACAGCTCTTTAGAAAGCGCCGCGGTTGCCACGTTTAGTGAATGGGTGAGGGCAAAATCCAAAGTAACATTACCATAATAGCGTTTACTGTAATTTGACGGTTGCCATTTGCCGATTTTTAGCGGTGCGTCGTTGACCATGCTGTCCGGTGCAAAGCCATATTGCAAAGCCGTGAGATAAACAAACGGCTTAAACGCCGAACCGGATTGGCGGATAGCTTGCACCGCGCGGTTAAATTGGCTGCGGTTATAATCCATGCCGCCGACCATGGCTTTGATGGCGCCCTTATAATCCATAACCACAATCGCGCCTTCGCTGACGTTTTTGCCTTTTGCGCCCCAAATATGCGAACGCAAGATTTTTTCGGCACTTTCCTGCAGTTTTTGGTCAAGCGTGGTCATAACATTCACATCAACCGAACGTTCGCCGATATAGCTGTTGACTTCGTCATAAACATATTGGGCAAAGTGCTTGCCGCCGCTCACGCGGTATTGCTGTCCGTTGCTTATCGGCAAGGTTTTGGCGGAAGCGTATTGCTTTTGATTTATGTAGCCGCACTCAAGCATGTTATGCAAAACGACATTGGCGCGTTCAAGCGATTTTTCACGGTTTAAAATCGGGTTGTAGCGATTTGGCGCTTTGAGCATACCGGCCAAGATTGCCGCTTCATGCAGGTTTAAATTGTCGGCGCTTTTGTTGAAATACCAGTTTGCGGCAGCTTCGGCGCCATAGTTTCCGGAGCCAAAGTATACGCGGTTTAGATACAGCGCCATAATTTGATTTTTAGTCAGCTTATTTTCCAGCCAAAACGCCAGTAGCAGCTCCTGAACTTTACGTTTGATATTTTTATTTGGTGTTAAAAAGATATTTTTTGCCACTTGCTGTGTGATGGTTGATGCGCCTTGGGCATAGCGACCACGGAACAGGTTGGTAATCATGGCGCGTCCAAAACCCCAGACATCAAAACCAAAATGCTTGTAAAAGCGGCGGTCTTCGGTGGCGATAATGGCGTTAGTCAGATTTTTGGGCAAATTATCCGGATATATCACTTCGGCATAGACATTGCCGAACGAGGCGATATCGCTGCCGTTTTCGGCCATAATGGTGGTTGAAGGCTGGCGGGTTTGCGCCACAGATTTGGCAATATCCGGCATGGTAAAGTAGCAATACGCCACATAACAGCCAACAGCTATAAACAAAAACAGTCCCGTCCATAAACCGAGAATAAACAAAGATTTCCATAATGAAGAGCCGCTTTTTTTCTTTTTCGCGGAGCGTTTTTTCTTTGGAGCCGATTTTTTCTTGGCGGCACTTTTCGCTTTGGTCTTACGTACGGTGTCTTCCAAAATAACCAAGCCTTTTTTGAGGTTGCGGCGAATTTTTTGTTTTACGTTTTGCGGCATAGTATTCTCTCATTTTTAGTCAAATATACGTAGCTTGCACTATATATAAAATAAGTTAAAGAAGGTTTTATAAACAAAAGCGTAAAGAAAAATTTTTAATGCTTGGCGAACGCTTAAAAAGTCGCTATATTGGCGGATAAGGAGAAAATAAAATGGCAAAAGTTTGTTTGATTGACGGTTCAGGGTATATTTTTAGAGCATTTTACGCGCTTCCGACTATGACGGCGCCAAACGGCAAGCCGGTAAATGCAGTGTATGGATTTTTGACAATGTTTATGCGGCTGATAAAAGCAATTCCTTGCGATTATTGCGCGGTGCTTTTTGATGCCAAGCGTCAGAATTTTCGCAACAACTTTTTTGCTGATTACAAAGCGACACGCGCGGAGATTCCAGAATTGCTGATTCCGCAGTTTGAGCTGATTTATAAAACAGTGCAGAATTTGAATTTGCCATATATTTTGCAAGAGGGGTATGAAGCAGATGATTTGATTGCTACATATGCAAAACAGGCGGTTGAAGCTGGTCATGATGTGGTTGTGGTGTCGGCAGATAAGGATTTGATGCAGCTTATTCGTCCGCATGTTGAATTTTATGACGGTATGAAAGATAAATTTTTTACCCCTGAAGATGTGCATGAAAAATTTGGCGTTTATCCGGATAAGGTTGTTGATGTGCAGGCGCTTTCCGGCGATAAAATCGATAATATTCCAGGGGTTCCGGGGATTGGTCCAAAAACGGCGGCCGAACTGGTTAATATGTTTGGCTCGTTGCAAGGTGTGTTGGATAATGCCGATAAAATCAAGCAAAACAAACGCCGTGAAGTGCTTATGCAAAATAAAGAAGCCGCAGAACTTTCGCTGAAATTGGTGACGCTTAAAAATGATGTGCCGGTGGAGCATTTTTTAGATGAATTCAAGTGTCGGGCGCCAGATGCCGAAACGCTGCTTGATTTTGTGACTGAACTTGGTTTTAAGAGTATTTTGCCAAAGCTGCAGAAATGGATTGAAGAGCGCTGCTGTGCTTTGGGCGGTGCGCCTGTTGCGGCTAAAAAAGAAGAGCCGGCGCGTTATCTGAAAATTCAAAACCGCGATGATTTGAAAGCATTATATCAAGAAATTGTTTCGGCGCAGCAATTTGGTTTTCAGGTTTTGCATAATGGTGTTGAGCCGGAGGCTTTGAGTGTTTGCACAAAGGAAAACAGTGCCTATTATTTGCCGATACCGCAAGTGGCAGGCGAGGCAGATTTGTTTTCGCACCATGATGTGTCACAGCTGGACAATGAAACGGTTAAAAAGTTTTTGCTTGCTACTTTGGAAAATCCAAATATTTTAAAAATTGCTTTGGATTTGAAAACGCAATGGCATTATTTGAATAAAATTTGCGGCAAACAGCTGGATTTGTGGCCGTATCATGATGTTGCGGTAATGTCGTATGATGTGGACAGCTCGCTGCATGAACATACTTTGTCGGTGTTGAGCGATATGCTGCTGGATAAAAAAATAGCGCAACCTAAA
>USCF01000122.1 GCA_900553115.1 uncultured Alphaproteobacteria bacterium | reverse complement strand
TCAAAGCCGAAGCCGGAGAAGTCAAAAACAAAACATTCTGCAAACGATGATAACGAATGTCTTTCAACCGCAGCATACTGCCATGAAAAGGCACCGAGCCAAATTTTATAAATACCGCCGACAATCCGACCAGTGCTACAAAATCTTGATGAAATCCAATTTTATTATATTCAATAATTTGCCGTAAATCCAACGATTCTAACTGACAATTCACCACAGCCAAAACCGTAAACAGCATCATATCGGCAATCAAATTAAACGTGGCGTAATATTTTGATTTTTCGACATCTTTTATAATCAGCAAAGCCATAATATCCACAACAAAAAGTCCGGAAAGCAATTGTACTAAATTGTTGCTTGTAATCATCATTATCAAAGCCGTTAAGTTAAACAGCATAACGGCGTCAAAAAGCCCGCGCCGCTCCTCGTAGCGGAAAACATTATTATAGCCGATAGCCATTAACGTCATCAAAAAAAACGGGAAAATCAACTGACAATTATATGAGTTTGAAACAATATCGACCATAATATTTCCGCTTGGCGAACTATTCCAAACAAAAGAAAACACCGTAGTTTCAGTCACATGGCTATGTTGTAGAAAATATACAAAAATACCGGTTACAAACAGAAAAATCAGCCAAGAGATAAACTTGTCTGATTTTACTCCTACCTTCAAGCTGCTTAAAACGGCCATAACAATTAACAGAAATGTCGTATCTGCAATCATTTTGAGCCTGCAGCAACTAAGAAATGATTAGATTTTGAACGTTTTTAACCAAACGAACAGGAACAATATATTCACGTTCAACATCATCATTTTCAATTTCAACAACCAAAATTTCCGAAACAGCTTTCAATGGCAAACGTGCGTCTTTATCAATGTTATTGAACGCAACAGAACTTTCCTGAGAGCGATAAAGCAAGGCCTTTTCTCCGCCATCATAAATAAAACGCGGATTTTCCGGACCACCGGCGCGGCTATCCATCATCAACATAATCTCACCTTTAGCATTTTGCAAAATACTATATCTGCCTTTTTGCCCAATTTCATTGCTAATAGTCATACATAACCTCTACAAAACAAAAGTTTTCATCAAATTTTATGGAATACTAACATATAAATCTTAATAAATAAACACCAAATTCATTTTTTTTAACTTTTTTTATTTTTTCTATTGACTTCCGTAATTTTATCTAATATAAGCGTACTCGTTAAGCGAGTTCGTAGCTCAGTCGGTAGAGCATTTGACTTTTAATCAAAGGGTCGCGGGTTCGAATCCCACCGAGCTCACCAACAGTAAAGCCACCTTCATGGTGGCTTTTTTTTGTTGGTGAAGTATCAAGGGATAAGAAGCCGCGAAAAAGCGGGTTTGACACAAGCGAAAGGCGCACGGGGGTGTGCCGGTAGGCAATGCCTATGAGCGCAGTGAACGAAACGAAGTGGAGTAATCCCACTCCTGTCCCACTTTTTAATGTTACAATAAATGACAATTCCATAAAATATACCTGCCGAAATATTCGAAATTTTCGGGTTCATCGTTAAAGTTGGGGGCGGAGTAAAAAAGTTATAAAAAAATTAATTGGTTTGATTATTTTTTCACCAACAGCTGCAGCAATGACAACACAACAGCTTTAGTTTCATCATCACACTGCAGCAAAAGACCATCGATGGCAGAATTCACATTTTCTGCGCCGGTCATTCTACTCATAGCCGGACTAATAAAATGACTATCCAAAAGCTCTGTTACTGAAATATTCAAAGCTTCGGCAATATTAATCAGTGTAGACAAGCGCGGGTCGCCAATACCTCTTTCAATTTTGGAAATGGTATTAACCATTTTGCCGCATTTATCAGCAAATTCAAACTGGTTCAAACCTTGCATTTTACGCAATCTGGCAATTTTACTACCCAATAAAACAACATAGTCAGAATCTGCTACAACCATCATACACTCCTTATTCTGAGCGTATTTTAACACGGTTCTAAAATTGTTAGCTATGCTCATATAATCAATATTTATGGATTATATGAGCACAATTCAAACATTATAACGTTTTATATAAAATTTTTCGGCTAACGTTCCAGCTTTTTATAACGAATACGATGCGGATTGCAAGCATCTTCACCCAAACGAGCTTTTTTATCTTTTTCATAGTCTTCAAAGTTGCCTTCAAACCATTCCACATGGCCGTTATCTTCATAGGCCAAAATATGGGTGGCAAGTCTATCCAAAAACCAGCGATCGTGCGATGTTACCAAAACACAGCCAGGGTAGTTGTTTATACCTTCTTCCAATGAACGCAGCGTATCAACATCCAAATCGTTAGTCGGTTCGTCCAATAGAATCACATTAGCGCCTTTGCGCAGCATTTTTGCCAAATGCACACGATTGCGTTCACCGCCGGAAAGCTGTCCGACTTTCTTTTGCTGATCTGCGCCCTTAAAATTGAACTGTCCCACATAAGCTCTTGACGACACCTCATTTTTTCCCAGCTGAATCATATCCAAACCATCAGAAATTTCTTCCCAAATATTTTTATCTGGATTCAGTTCGTCACGAGATTGATCAACATACCCCAAATCCACCGAATCTCCGATTCGAATTTCTCCGGAATCTGGTTTTTCCTGACCTGTAATCATTCTAAACAAAGTTGTTTTACCGGCGCCGTTTGGTCCAATAATACCAACAATAGCTCCTTTAGGGATTCTAAACGACAAATCATCAATCAAAACTTTGTCGCCAAACGCTTTGCTGATGTGGTTGGCTTCAATCACCAAATCACCCAAACGCTCGGTCATTGGAATATTGATATGAGCAGTACTGATTTTTTCACGTCCGGCTTGCGAGAGTAATTCATCATAAGCATTAATACGCGCCTTAGACTTAGCCTGACGAGCTTTAGGATTTTTATGAATCCATTCCAGTTCCAACGCCAAAGTGCGCTGACGGGCGTTTTCTTCACGTGCTTCTTGAGCCAAACGTTTTTCCTTTTGTTCCAACCAAGAAGTGTAGTTTCCTTCATACGGAATACCCTGCCCGCGGTCAAGCTCCAGAATCCAACCGGTAACATTATCCAAAAAGTAGCGGTCGTGCGTTACCATAACCACGGTTCCGTTATAATCTTTAAGGTGATGTTCCAGCCATGCCACCGATTCGGCGTCCAAATGGTTTGTCGGCTCGTCCAAAAGCAGCAAGTCCGGTTTTTGCAACAACAAGCGGCAAAGAGCCACGCGGCGTTTTTCACCGCCGGAAAGTTTTGTTACATCGGCTTCAGCCGGCGGACAGCGTAAAGCGTCCATAGCTATTTGCACAGTGCGTTCAATATCCCAACCGCCGCAAGCATCGATTTTTTCTTGCAATTCTGCCTGTTCTTCGATTAGAGCATTCATTTCATCATCAGTCATCGGCTCAGCAAATTTTGCCGACACCTCTTCAAAACGCTGCAACAGACTTTGAGTTTCGCCCAAACCGTCCATCACATTTTGCATAACATTCTTATTTGGGTCTAGCTGCGGTTCTTGTTCCAAATAGCCAATTTTGACTCCATCTGCAGCCCAAGCCTCACCGCTAAAATCTTTATCGATTCCAGCCATAATTTTCAAAAGTGTAGATTTACCGGCGCCGTTAACACCCAATACACCAATTTTTGCCCCCGGGAAAAATGAGAGTGTTATATTTTTAAATAATTCTCTTCCCCCCGGTAGAACTTTGGTCAAATTTTGCATAACAAAAATATATTGGTACGAAGCCATTATAATCTCCTATATTTAATTAAATTGGTCGGCGTAACGGCTATAATTAGCGTCACGAAATTCTAATTTTTTGGCATTCTGCCTGTTTTTTTCAGCCT
>USCF01000121.1 GCA_900553115.1 uncultured Alphaproteobacteria bacterium | reverse complement strand
AGTATAATTTTATTTCATGTAAAGTCGCCACAAAATCTTCTTTTTGCGGAGAGCAAATATAAGCTCCGACTTTTACATCATCAACATCGTGAACCAAATAAAACTTACGCAATTGAATATAATTTTGCGCGTCAAGAGAATAACTGGCTATATAACAGCCTTTATATTTTTTCAAACGATACCACACACGCTTTACGCCTGCCGGCAAAGGAATAGTTGCTAAATCCGAATAACCATCTATTGTCAAAGAAGTTGCCAACATCGGAGCATCATCTTTTTCATACATTATTGAACATTTAAACCAGTTGTTCACATCTGTACGCAGCATCAATCCACACTGGTCAAACAATCCGGCATTGGCAAATTCCCAGTTCAAATCACAACAAAAATCACCCAAAACATAGCTAAAGAAAAAATGACCGTCATCTTTGCGAAAATTATAACGGGCGCAACACCAAAAATCAGTTCTATACTTGGCCAAAACCACCATGCCGTTTTCATCAAACCTAACATTTGCCGGCTCATTCATCCAATCAAACTGTTTTAGGCTTTCTAAAAGCATTAAAAACTCCTAACCGCGTAATTTTCCATTTTTTCAGCAGCTGCTGATAATTCTGCAGATTTATCTTTAGGCAAAACAATCTGCAAATTAACAATTTCATCGCCTTGACCTGATTTTGCTTTTATACCCTGCCCTTTCAAGCGCAGTTTTTCACCGCTAGAAGAAAAAGCCGGCACTGTGACAGCCACTTTACCATTAATTGTCGGAATTGTTATCTTTGCGCCGCTAATCGCTTCTTTGATAGAAATCGGTAAATCCAGCAAAATATTCAAACCATCAGCTGTAAAATACGGATGTTCATCAACATTGACCGTTATCAAAACATCTCCATTTTCGCCGCCGTTTATGCCTACATTACCCAAACCTTTCAAACGCATGGTCTGACCACTCTGCATACCGGCCGGAATTTTTACATTAATGGTTTTACCATTCAAATTTATTTGTTTTTCAACCCCTTTGGCCGCATCTAAAAAGTCAACGCGCATATTATATGCCACATCTTGTCCGCGCTGCGCCGCCGCACGTTGTCTGAAACCGCCTTGAGCAGCTCCGCCGAATTGTGAAAAAATATCATCGCCGAAAATAGAAGAAAAATCAAATCCGCCTTGCGAGCCGCTAAAACCACCGCTTTTAAAACCACTGAACGGATTTCCGCCGTAATTTTGGTATCCACCAAAACCAGAGCCGCCAGCACCAGCACCAAAACCGGCACCAAAACCTGTCGGTTTGCCGTCTTCATCTATTTCATTATTATCATATTTTTTACGTTTTTCAGCATTGCCTATAATGTCATAAGCATTTGAAACTTCTTTAAATTTATCCGCTGCGCTTTTATCATCTTTATTCAAATCCGGATGATACTTGCGCGCCAATTTTCTATATGCTGACTTAATTTCAGCTTCAGAAGCTGTTTTGGCAACACCTAAAACATCATATAAATTTTTACTCATATTTTATTATTCTCCCTAAGATTTTATATAGGGATAAAACTACTCTGCTGCAAGGTCAACACAGTCAAAAGTTGCTCTTCTCTTATGGTTTTTATACATATAAATGTCACGAAGATAAGCTTTTTTAACACCGTTAGTCATTTCAAAGCAATACGCAGAAGCTAAAGTTGCCACATCGTCAATGCGCACATCCATATACTCATAAACCACATAATCTTCGCCCATCGCCTTGGTGGAAATATTACGGCGAAAACGTTCGGCATCAGAAGAATAAACAGGCTCGCCGGTATTTTCATCAACATTAGATTGACAAGATACACAAGCCAGCGCCAACAGGCACAACATTAAAACTTTTTTCATATTTCCTCACTTTACGCTTCTTTAAGAACCGTTATTATGAGAAAATTATAACGCAGTAATAATTAAACAATTATTAATTAGACATCAGATTATATATTCTCTCGCCTGCGTCATTCAATATTTCAATAACTTTTTTATTTTTTGCGTTGCTACGCTTGCTATTGCTCAATTTAGAAAATATTTTATCCATATCTTTGTTATATCTTTTATTGTCATCTAAATTATCATAGTATTTAGCCAAATTTTCATCACCCATTTTAAAATTTACTACTTCTTTTACTATCATCAGATTACGGGCGGTTTTTTGGTCTTTATTTGTTGGCAAAATACTACGGCTATATTTTACAACCGGATTATTTTCCATTTCTGCAACTCTTTGCTGATGTTTAGCCTCATTATTCACCGTTTGAGCCCAAACACTTGAAACACAGCAGTTAAAAGCAAAAAATAACGCCATAAAAAATCTCATATTACCCTCCTTGCAAAAAAAACTTGCTATATTCTTGATATAGCATATAGTATTTAAAAATCAAAAATATTTATGGAAAAAAATATGGAAAAAATTCTTTGGGCCTTAATGGATAACCGCCGCGGCAGTGTTGGACAAGCAAAGGGCGTTATTGACGCTTTACCTAAAAACATTAAAGTTATGGAAAAAAATTTGCTCTATACCAAACTTTCCGGACTTCCTAACTGGCTGCGCGGCTGTTCGTTGATTGGCATTGATGCTGAAAGCAAAAAAAATATCCACGCTCCGTGGCCTGATTATGTGTTGTCCATAAGCCGCCGCACCGTACCGGTTGCACGCTACATAAAAAAACACAGCCCTCAAACCAAGCTTATCCAGCTTATGCACCCCGGCAAAACCGGACTTAATGATTTTGATTTGGTTATTGTGCCGGAACATGATAAAAACAAAACTCCATCTCCAAATATTCACTACATTACCGGCTGCCCGCATAGAATTACGCCGCAATATTTGCAAGAAGCCAAAAAGAAATGGGAAACTAAATTTGCAAATTTGCCCAAGCCTATAACAGCGTTGATAATCGGTGGAGCTATCAAAGGCAAACCTTTTTCAAACGAAAACGCTTTAATGCTTGGACAAGCCGTAAAAAAACTCAAACAAAAAATTGGTGGTTCTCTTTTGATAACCACTTCACGTCGCACCGGTTCTGAGCCCGAAAAAATAATTATGGAACAGTTGAAAGAGATTCCGCAATTTACTTATTTATGGGGAGATACCGCCGAAAATCCTTATAGCGGATTTTTAGCCTGCGCCGACAATATTGTGGTAACCGGTGATTCTGTTTCTATGTGCTGTGAAGCGACGGGAACTCAAAAACCAATTTATTTATTTATCGGAGAAAAATGGCTGACGCCTAAGCACCTGCGGTTTGTGCAATCCTTATGCGATACCGGTTGTGCTGTCCTCTTGGATTCGCCGCAAGCAGCTGCTTTTGCACCAAAGAAAAGTTTGAATGCGGCTTCAGAAGTGGCAAAACTTATTGCTCAGCTTTAATTTTTATCAAAATTAATCCGCGGATCAACCAAAGAATAGGTCAAATCACTCAATAATTTTAAGACTAATCCCAGCAGTCCAAATATGTAAAGTGTTCCAAAAACCACTGGATAATCTCGCGTGGTTATAGCCTCATATCCAAGCAAACCCAAGCCATTAAGAGAAAAAATTACCTCTATCAATAATGAACCTGTAAATAACATTTTAATTAACAAAGCCGGAAAACCGGCAATAATAATCAACATTGCGTTGCGGAACACATGACCGTATAAAATATGATTTTCCGAAACACCTTTGGCGCGGGCAGTTAAAACATATTGTTTATTAAGTTCATCTAAAAAAGAATTTTTTGTCAGCATTGTTAAGCTGGCAAAACCGCCGATAACCATAGTCAAAACCGGCAAAGAAATATGCCAAAAATAATCGGTTATTTTATGCAATAAATCCAAATTATCCCAATTTTCCGAAACCAATCCGCGCAAAGGAAACCACTGCCAATAAATTCCGCCGGCAAAAAACAC
>USCF01000120.1 GCA_900553115.1 uncultured Alphaproteobacteria bacterium | reverse complement strand
ACAATCTTGATTTAGTTCGGCAGATTTTAGACAAAGCCAAGCAAGAAAAAGGTTTGACTCATCGTGAAGCTTCGGTTTTGCTGGCTTGTGACAATCCAGCGATTGAGGCAGAAATTTTTGCACTTGCCGAACGTATAAAACAAAATTACTACGGCAACCGCATCGTGCTTTTTGCTCCGCTTTATCTTTCCAACTATTGCGTAAACAGCTGTGTTTACTGCCCATACCACATTAAAAACAAGCATATCTTCCGCAAAAAGATGACTCAAGAGGAAATCCGCCAAGAAGTTATTGCTTTGCAGGACATGGGACATAAGCGCTTAGCGTTGGAACTGGGAGAAGACCCGGTAAACAATCCGATTGAATACGTTTTGGAAAGTATCAAGACTATTTACGGTATCAAGCACAAAAACGGAGCAATCCGCCGCGTCAATGTCAACATTGCCGCCACCACGGTAGAAAATTACGCTAAGCTGCACCAAGCAGGTATCGGCACCTACATTTTGTTTCAAGAAACATATAACAAGGAATCTTACGAACAGCTGCACCCCAAAGGACCTAAGCACAATTATGCTTGGCATACTGAAGCTATGGACAGGGCCATGCTGGGCGGCATCGACGATGTTGGGCTTGGTGTTTTGTTTGGTTTGTCAACCTATCGTTACGAGTTTAGCGGTTTGTTGATGCACGCCGAACATTTGGAAGCCGTTTTTGGAGTTGGACCGCACACTATCAGCGTCCCTCGCTTGCGTTCGGCCGACGACATTGACCCTAGCCAATTCAGCAACTGCGTTCCGGATAGCATTTTTGCCAAAATTGTGGCTTTAATCCGCATCGCCGTGCCTTATACCGGTATGATTGTTTCTACCCGCGAGAGTCAAAAAACGCGTGAACAAGTTTTGAAACTTGGTATTTCGCAAATCTCCGGCGGCTCTAAAACTTCTGTCGGCGGCTATGCCAAACCAGAGGCGGAAAATGAGCATTCCGAGCAGTTTGAGGTTGAAGATACCCGTTCGCTTGATGAAGTCATAAATTGGCTGATGCGTCTTGGTTATGTGCCTAGTTTTTGCACGGCTTGCTATCGTTCCGGCCGCACCGGCGACCGCTTTATGGAACTTTGTAAAGCCAAGCAGATTCACAACTGCTGCCACCCAAACGCCATTATGACGTTGGAAGAGTTTTTGACAGACTATGCCTCGGCAGACACTAAAGCCGTTGGCGAAAAGTTGATTGCGCAAGAGCTGAAAACATTTCCGCCTAAGCTTGCTGATATAATCCGAGAAAGACTGGATAAAATCCGCAGCAATCGTGGAAACGACTTTTACTTCTAATCAAAAAAATCCGCCTGTTTACAAGAAGCAGACGGATTTTTTTAGTATATTGTTTTATTTTTCTTACTATATTCTTCAAACAACTTTAAACAATCATCCCTATCCAATTCCGCCATATCTAAAACGGATTTGTCTTTGCATTTGTCTTCTATAAAACGATACATAAAATCATCTCTAAAACCAATGTGTTCGGCGTCTTCGGGACGGCATCCAAAATACACTTTTTTAATGTTTGCCCAAATAATGGCAGATAAACACATCGGACAAGGATAAGCTGTGGTATATAAAACACAGCCGCTCAAATCATAACTGCCAGCCTTTTTGCAAGCAGCGCGGATAGCATTGACTTCGGCGTGAGCTGTTGGATCGTTGTCACGTAAAACAGAGTTTGAAGTAACGGCCAAAATTTCACCGTTCGCTGCAATTACTGCCGCGCCGAACGGACCGCCGATATTTTCATTCATAGTTTTGCGCGCTTGTTCCATAGCCAAACGTAAAATTTCGTTCATCAAAAATTCTCCTAGTAGTTATAATAAATTGTTTCACCCAAACCGTTTTGGCGAGATGTCTTTTTCAGCTGTCCGGTATTGTCCCGATACTCTGTATCTCCCAAACTGTTTTCATGCGAAGTTCCCACCAGCATACCGCTATCATTGCGATATTCCGTGTCACCAAGACTATTCTGCCGAGAAGTTCCTGTCAGCATACCGTTACTGTTGCGATATTCTGTTTCGCCTAAACTGTTTTCACGTGAAGTGCCTACCAAACGTCCGCTATTGTCACGATATTCGGTTTCACCCAATCCGTTTTGGCGAGAAGTTCCCAGTAACTGCCCGCTGTTATCGCGGTATTCAGTATCTCCCAAACTATTGGTACGCTGATTGCTTACCTCACCCAAACAAAATGCCTGCGCCGATAGTGGCAGTAATAAACAAGCCATCAATAAATATTTCATTTTCTTACTCCTTGTTTACAGCGTTAAATCAGCAAATTTTGCTCCGATTGCCGCGGCCAAAGCTTCGGCGTTCAGCTCCAATGTCACACCGATTTTTCCGCCCGAAAGGCAAAATGTGTCAAATAAAATTGCCGTTTCATCAATAAAAACCGGAAATTGTTTTTTCATTCCCAACGGAGAGCATCCGCCGTGTACATAGCCGGTCAGCGGCAAAAGTTTTTTCAGCGGCAGCATTTCCAAATTTTTTACACCGGCGGCATGAGCGGCTTTTTTAACGCTGAGTTCGGCGTTTGCCGGAATCACAAAAACAAAATATTCAAAACCGTGCTGGTCGTTTGGCGCTTGCGTCACCAAAGTTTTAAACACCTGCTCTTCCGGCTTTTGCAAATATTGCGCCACACTTTTGGCGTCAACACCGTCGGTCACCTCATACTCATACACCTTATACGGAATTTTGGCAGTTTCCACAATCCGCATAGCGTTAGTTTTTATCATTTTCTCTACATTTTTCATAATTTTTCTATATAAACTTTCGCTTAAACTGTCAACCCTGTTTTTTATCGAAAAAAAATTGTAAAAAATTGAAAAAAGGTATTGCAATTTGGCTACAAAGATATCTATATAAGTAAATGAATTTTTGAACATATTTTTAAATTGGAGAGAAAACATGAAAGTTGGTATTATCGGTGCCGGTTCTGTTGGAAGTGCTGCGGCATTTTCATTGATGATGACAGGCGTTGCTCACAAAGTTGTATTGATTGATATGAATGAAAAAAAAGCTCAGGCCGAAGCTATGGATATTGCTCACGCCGCTCCGTTTGGCCATGCCGGAAAAATCAAAGCCGGAACTTATGAAGATTTGGACGGCTGCGAAATCGTTATCGTTACCGCCGGCGCTAACCAAAAACCAGGCGAAACCCGCATTGACCTTTTGGGCCGCAACGTTAAAATTTTTGAAAGCATCATTCCGCAGGTTGCAAAATACGCTCCGGATTCAATTTTACTGATTACCGCCAACCCTGCTGACATCATGACAGAAGTTGCCCGCAAACTTTCTGGTTTTCCAAAAGAACGCGTTATCGGCAGCGGCACGGTTTTGGACACTTCTCGTTTCAGAACATTATTGGCCTTTTACTTGGGTGTTTCCACAAAATCCGTACACGCCGATGTTATTGGCGAACACGGCGACAGCGAAGTTTTGATTTGGTCTAACGCCGAAGCCGGAACTTTGTCTTTGGACGAATACGCCGCTAGTGTGAATAAAGTTTTGGACGATGCTAAAAAAGCCGAAATCAAAGACGGAGTTGTTAACGCTGCTTATAAAATTATTGAAGGCAAAGGCGCTACTTTCTACGGCATTGCCGGCGCATTGACTCAAATTTGCCGCGCTATCAACAATAACGAATACGCTATTTTGACTGTGTCATCTCACCACGATGATATTGAAGGCGTAAAAGGCGTAAGTTTGTCATTGCCGACAGTTATCAATAAAAAAGGTGTTTTCCACGTTATTTCTCCAAAACTTTCTGATGATGAACGCGCAAAATTAAAATCCAGCGCCGAAATTATGAAAGAATACACCGACAAAGCTTTGGCTATGATTGAAGAAAATAAATAATTAAGCGCCAAAAAC
>USCF01000119.1 GCA_900553115.1 uncultured Alphaproteobacteria bacterium | reverse complement strand
TTCGTTTGCTGCCAGAAATTCGGATATCCGTTCTTTGAATGAAAATGCTATTTTGCGGCGGGCGCTAAAGGCTCCGGATTCTGTTTCTAAAAATGCTCGCCAGCTGACGGCTTATTTAATAGCGCCTTTTGATAGTAATATTGATAAAATGAGGGTCATTGCTTATTGGATAGCTTCGCATATTGCTTATGACAGCTATAAATACAGCGATGGCAAGGTAAATAAACGCAATATACAGTATGATTATGATGTTTTTAAGGCGCGAACTGGTATTTGCAGCGATTTTGCCTCATTGTTTCAAGAAATGACGCAATATGCTGGGATTCGCGGTGTTAAATATGTTTCTGGTTATGTGGTGGAAACCCAAAGATTGAAAAACCGCTATTCACCACGTCAGCTTGGCAATGGACACGCTTGGAACAGCGTGAGAATTGACGGTCAGGTTTATTATATAGACACCACGTTTATGGCTCCCCAGTCTGTCAAAGCAACCGGCGGCAACCGTGCTAGTTCTTTACGGCATAGGTTTGAAATAAAAAAACGCTCACGCTCATTTAATAATAACAGCGTTGATAAAAACATTGACAGTTATTACTTTTTATTTACCCCTCAAAATGAAGTCAGAGAAAAGCAAATGTACCATTTTGAAAATATTAATCAGTAATCAGCAATTCTTTTATTTTGGCGCTTAAATCTGTGTCAATTCTAACCGGTCTTTTCAAAGCTAAACTCATATGAATCAGTTTGACTTCAATCTTAGTCAGCAAGGTGTCGCCGCGATAAATTTCTTGCAGCACACGCAAACTGGCGCCGCCTACTTCTAAAATTTTACAGGTAACGACCAACGCGTCATCTAAACGAGCCGAGGCGATATAGTCAATGTTACAAGAGCGAACGACAAATCCGGTCTGTCCGGCTTCCAGATTTTTTTCCTGATTAACTCCCAATGTGCGAATAAACTCTGTGCGAGCGCGTTCGGCAAACTTTAGGTAATTGGCATAATAAACAATTCCGCCGGCATCGGTATCTTCATAATAAACACGCACCGGATAAGCGAAAATTTTGTTTTCTATTTGTCCCAAAGCAGGGATAGTTTTTTCAAACATTGTCTAATCCTCCAAAGTTTCCAAAAGTTCATACTGTTTGGTTTGTTTTGCCGGCATATTGACGCCTAAATAACGATATCCGAGCTGTGAGATAATACGCCCGCGCGGTGTGCGCTGTAAAAATCCGAGTTTCAGCAAAAACGGCTCCACAACTTCTTCAATAGTGTCGCGTTCTTCCGAAAGAGCGGCCGCCAAAGTATCGGCGCCAACCGGACCCCCGCCGTAGTTTTTGACAATGCAGTTCAAATAGCGGCGGTCAAAGGCGTCAAGACCAAAGTCATCAACATCTAGGCGTTTCAAAGCTAAGTCAGAAATATGCGAGTCTATAACTTTTTGCGCAGAAACCGCGCCAAAGTCGCGCACGCGGCGCAGTAATCGTCCGGCGATACGTGGCGTTCCGCGCGAACGTTTAGCAATTTCCATAGCTCCGTCTTCCGAGATTTCTATGTTTAAAAGTTTTGCGTTGCGCTGTACGATTTTTTTTAAGTCTTCATGCGAATAAAAATCCAAGCGCAAAGGAATGCCAAAACGCTCACGCAAAGGTGTTGAAAGCAAGCCGGAACGAGTGGTTGCGCCAACCAAGGTAAAAGGCTGCAGGTCTATGCGTACCGAGCGGGCAGAAGGTCCTTCACCGATAATCAAGTCCAGCTGAAAATCTTCCATTGCTGAATATAAAACTTCTTCAATTGCCGGATTTAAGCGGTGGATTTCATCAATAAACAACACATCGTTGCGTTCCAAATTAGTCAAAATTGCCGCTAAATCGCCGGATTTAGAAATCATTGGCGCCGAAGTGGCGCGGAAACCAACGCCCAGTTCTTTGGCCACAATAGAAGAAAGCGTGGTTTTACCAAGTCCCGGAGGACCAAATAACAGCACATGGTCAAGCGCTTCTCCGCGTTGTTTGGCTGCGGCGATAAACACTTTCAAATTGTCGCAAACATCACGCTGTCCCACAAAATCGTCCAAACTCGTCGGGCGCAGACTAACCGGATTGTTGCCGATTTGTTCGTCTTCGGCTTGGGCTTGCGGGCTAACGATTCGCGTATCATCTTTCATGGTCTAAAATTCCTTTTGAGCAAATTCTTTTAAGGCAAGGCGGATAAGCGTCGGCACATTGGCGTCCGGATTTTCTGCCACAGCTTTAGATACGGCGCGATAAGCCTCCAAACGTTGATAACCCAGATTAACCAGAGCCGAAATAACATCTTCGCTTTTAGAATAATCGGCGTCTTTGGGTAAAATAACCTGAGCCGCCGGAGCTCCCTCTATAACTTCATCAGCATTAGCGCCGGAAATTCCGATCGGAATTGTAACGATTTTATCTTTGAGTTCGGTAACTATGCGAGCGGCAAGTTTTGGCCCTACGCCGGAAGCGCGGCAAAATGATGCTTTATCTTGCGCGCTGATAGCTTGAGAAAGCTGGGCCGGCGTTAAAACCGACAAAATACTTAAACAAACTTTAGCTCCCACGCCCTGAACTTTTGTAAGAGTCGTAAACCATTCTTTTTCCCAAGCGTCGGCAAAGCCAAACAGCGAAAGGCTATCTTCACGCACCACCATTTCGGTCAAAAGAGTGGCTTCCTGTCCCTGAGCCAATTTACCAAGAGTCTTGGACGAGGCAGAAACGAGATAGCCCACGCCGTTCACGTCTATAATGCAATAATCATCGCCGATTGTGTCAATCAGCCCGCGTAATTTAGCAATCATCTTTTTACAATCCTTTTGTTGGCATAAGAGTAGCGAAAATCTGCAAGCGGTGCAAGAGTTTTGTTGCTTTTCTGCAAAGCTTAATTTTATCAGGTCAGTACATAACTTTATTCAAATATAATCCGCAGGCGGGGGCGCTGATACCGGCTTTGGTGCGGTCGCAAGCCTCCAAAATGGTTTTGACGTCTTCCGGTTTAAGGCGTCCGTTGCCGACTTCTTTCAAAGTGCCAACCATATTGCGCACCTGATGATAAATAAACGAGCGTGCCTCCACGGTAAAAATAATTTCATCTCCGTTTCGCTTTATATCAAGTTTATCTAAAGTTTTTACCGGACTTTTCGCCTGACAGCCGGCTCCGCGGAATGAGCTGAAATCATGGTGTCCCAGCAAATATGCAGCTCCTTGCCGCATTGCATCAATATCCAGCGAATATGGCACGCGCCATACTCTGTCTACCAGCAAAGGACTAGGACCACGGCGGTTCAAAATTCGATAAATATAGCCGCGTCCGACCGCGGAAAAACGGGCGTGAAAATCGTCAGACACTTTTTCTGCCTGCAACACGCTGACCGGCGCTTGCAATTCGCGCAGCAAAGCGTTCAGACTTTCCATTATTTTATATTCGCTCAAATCCAGATTTAAGTCAAAATGCGCCACTTGCGCCAAAGCGTGAACACCGGCGTCGGTGCGTCCGGCTCCAAAAACTTCAGTTGTCTGGTGTGAAAAACCTAAAATAGCTTTTTCCAAGAATTCTTGCGCGCTGGCGCCGTCTTTTTGTTTTTGCCAGCCCACCAAGTGAGTTCCCTCATATTCCACCGTAATTTTATAACGCATTTTCAACCCTTTTCAAAATTTTTCCCAGCTTAGGCGAGGGAAGCTGAAATGTCAAATAAAAATGAGCTTTACTTTTTATAAATCCAGCTAACATTACCATGGATAAGTGATAGCTTGTCTGGGGTGTGAGAACCTCTTAAAACACCGTCTAAAAATAGACGCTAAATACCTTCTAGCGAAAGCTGGAAGGCAGCAAAATGTGCTATAGTTTATAGCGAATATGCTACACTATTTGTGTTTTAATAGTTCTCAACTTTCAGATGTCTTCTTAGCAGCTTTTTTTATTGTCATTAGACAAATGATGAT
>USCF01000118.1 GCA_900553115.1 uncultured Alphaproteobacteria bacterium | reverse complement strand
CATTTTCAGTACCAAGGCACCAAAGATGCCAAACACGGGTAAGGGTACTAATTTCATCAAATTCATCATATCACAGGCCTCTCGAGATATGCGTGAGCCTCTTGTTCCGATGGCAATTCCTGCCTTGGCTGCCCACTTGAGTGGTGTCAGCTTCATGTATTCGGACAACAAGTATTACGAGATCTGCGGGCAAATGGGCCATCTGATAGGACCTTCGGGCATCGGAAAGGCCCAACTCACACATCTTGTCGAGGCTATCATGCGCTCTTTCCGCAGTCATGATGAGACTGAGTTCAAGAAGCTTGTCGACTGGCAGAGGCTCATGAAGACCAAGAGTGCCAACAAGGAAAAACCCGAGCGTCCCGACGTGAGTTTCTGGTTTCCGCCTGCCGACATCACCAATGCTGCATTCATACAGAACGCCATGGCCCTTGAGAAGCACGACCAGCGCACGCAGTACATCAACCTGCCCGAAGTGGAGATGGCCGACCGACTTTGCGGAGGCCACCGTCAGGTGAGCCAACTGGTGCGGAATATCTATGACGTGCAACGCCATGGTGCTTTGCGCGCCACAAGCGAAGGTATAGTGGGCAATCCTACCCTGCGTGTCAACATCACCTTTACCTCCACACCCGAGGCAGCACGTGCCTTTTACAAGCGCGACATGACTAACGGATTCTTCGGGCGCATTCCCTTTGTATACAAGGCTCGTAGCGGAGAACGTACTGGGCGGATACCCCGCCAGGGCTCTTACAGCAAGGATTTTCTCGAACAGCTCGACTCGTATCTGTTGCGACTCGACAACTGCAAGGGCAGTTTCAACGTGAAGCCCCTCAACAAGATTGCCGACCAGCTTGCTGAGGATATGGCTCGACTGGGCGACATTACCGACGACGACATGCTGTGGGAACTGTCACACCGCAGCATCTTCTCGGCTTGGAAGAAGGGGGCTGTGCTGTGGATACTCAACGACCAGACGTGGACGCGCTCTATAGGCGACTTTGTGGAGTGGTTCTGTTATTACGACTTGTGGTCGAAGGTGAAGCTGGGCGATAAAGTTGATATGATTTTAGACGGCGGAGCTTGCAGCGTCGGCGTGGAATCAACCATTATCGACCTGACAACCAACAAAGTTGTATTGCTGCGCGCCGGCGGTACGGCAAAAGAAGATATTGAAGAATTTTTGGGCGAAGAAGTTTTGATTTCTGCCGGAAACCCTGAATTACCGACCGCTCCTGGACAGCTTTTGCGCCATTATGCCCCTAAGCACACCTTGCGCATTAATGCCCAAAAACCTGAAGCTGACGAATTTTATATCGGTTTTGGTAAACTAGACGGAGATTTAAACCTCAGTCCAAGCGGCAGTCTGACAGAAGCTGCAGAAAACCTGTTTGCTTATATGCGTTTGGCCGACGCGCAAGACAAATTCGCAAAAATTGCGATGGCGCCAATACCGCAAAACGGACTTGGTCTCGCCATTAATGACCGTATAAAACGTGCGTCTTATAAATAAAATTTTGCTTTACAAAAATGTTCTTTTAGCTATTGTAAGTTTGCTTTATGTATTTTTATGTCGTTTAATTATTTAATTTTAAAGCGTATGGAAAAAAATCAGATTTTAACTATCGCAAGTGTTGGTTCTGCTGTTGTCACTATCACTTCTATCGCCGGAGCATTATTGCTGCACCGTCTAGGAAAAGACTTAGCCTCAGCGCTAGATGACCACAACAACATCAGTAAAGAGTTTTAACTCTCTATCCGGTAAGAAATGCCATCTTGCCGGATTTTTTTTATTTGACACCTACTAAGAAGTTATTTATTATAGCCCTGCATCAGCTGATTACTGATGTGAGGTTTAGAGCCCTCTTTTGTGGTTGTCTGTATGAAGGACGTAAAAAAAGCTACCTTTTTGCTTTGCGGCAGGAAGGTAGTTGATATGGAGTGTAGAATTTTATACACCGAATACGCTGCACTATTCTACAAAACAGGTTCTAACTTTCTGCTGTCCCTCATCACGGCGTCCTTTTTTATGCTTAAGGAGTTGACCTATGCCATTTTTTAGACTATCCGCAACCAAAACACAGACAATTTTAGGTTTATATAAAATAAAAACAAAATTATGGTGGGGCTGCTTTATCGGTTTTATGATATTTTCTTGCGTTTTACGCCTTTTGAATACTCAAGGCACCTTTAATTGCTTCCGCTACAGCGGATATGCTCTAAGTTCCGCCGTTATATTTGCCTTTAACGCTCATTTATGGAACTACGGCAAGAAATATTTTATTTTGGCGCTGGCGGCGATTTTTCTTTGGCTTGGCGCTGATTATGTACGCGCGTTTAATGATATGATTATTACCGAGCGCGAACTTATGCAGACGCTCAGCGTCACTTCCATTTTTTTCGGACTATTTGCCAATTTATTTTGGTTCTCCCGCACGCTGAAACCAAAAGGGCTGCGTCTGCTTTGCAATATAGGCGCTTTTTGCTTTTGCCTGCTGACTTATTTTGTGCCGCTGTTATTTTTAGGCTATTGCGCTGTCAGCGGCGGCAAAATGCTTTCGGCCGATATTTTAATGACTCTGTTTCAAACCAATCCCGATGAAGTTTTGGATTATATCTCAGAACAAAATCAGCTCTTGTGGTGGACGGCAAATGCGGTTCTGCTGCTTGGCACAGCTTTATTTTTAATCTTTTGCTTTAAGCTGCAGAACTGCCGGCAAAATTGCCGCAAGCCAGCTGTTATCACTTTGCTTTTGCTGGCATATTTGAGTGTGTTTTCGCTGCCGCGTCTGCAGCTGAACTGCGCCGTCACAGCTGCTGCCAACATAAAAGCCACCTTAAAAGGCTTTGCCGAATATAAGGCTTCGCTCGGCGAACGCGCTCTCCGCCTGCAAGCATTGCAAAATATTTTGCATAGTTCGTCTGGCGGCGTGTATATGCTGGTTTTGGGCGAATCCACCACCCGCGACCACATGCACGCCTATGGCTATGCGCGCCCAACAACGCCGTGGCTGGATAAAGAGCTTAGCAACCCGCAAACTCTGATTTTTCAAAACGCTTACTCCAACCATGTTCATACTGTTCCCTCGTTGCTCTATATCTTGACGCAGCAAAATCAGTATAACGATATAAAATTAAAAGACGCATATTCGGTTATAGAAATCGCCAAATCCGCCGGTTATCAAACCTATTGGCTCAGCAACCAAAAGAAATACAGCGTCAGCGACACCCCGCTGACAAATATTGTCCAATCGGCAGACAACACACATTGGATAAACGACTACACCGGCAGCAAAAGCGTTTCCACCTACACTGATGAAAAGCTGGCTGAGTTTCTGCCGGATTTGAACAACAGCAATAAAGCTCTGGTTATTGTACATTTAATGGGTTGCCATAGCCTGTATACCGACCGCTATTCCGAAAAGTTTGCCGTTTTCAGCGGTTCTACCGAAAAGGTTGATACCTATGACAACTGTATTTTGCACAATGATTTTGTTTTAGAACAGCTGTATACTAACATCAGCGCCGCGCCGAATTTTATGGGTTGGCTCTATCTTTCTGACCACGGCGAAGATCCAGATTTGAACTTGGCGCATGAAAGCAGCAAATTTACTTTTCAGATGAGCCATATCCCGCTGGTTATGATTTTTTCTGAGAAATTTAAGCTGGAAAAGCCGGACGTTTATGCTGCTTTGCAAGAACATAAAAACAGCGCATGGAGCAGCGACTTAATGTTTAACGCTATGCTGGATATATTGGGAATTTCCGGCTTGAACGAAAAGGCCGAAGACAGCATTGCCTCGCCGGAATATCATCACAGTAAAAATGATTTACTGACACTACACGGGCAAATGCCGATTAGCAAAGATAAATAGCAAAAAGGAAAGCAAGAGAATATTCAATTGCTTTCCTCGGCTCTACTACCTTTATTTGTGTTTCTAAAAGGTTGTTTGCAAACTTGATGTTCACAACCAAATACTTTTACAATACATCAAATCATAAGGTCTACCGTGTTCGCTTTACATTGTAAAAGTATTTAATC
>USCF01000117.1 GCA_900553115.1 uncultured Alphaproteobacteria bacterium | reverse complement strand
TGATTTATTCTATTTATAAAAGTTTCAAGAAATAGTCATAAGTTTTATTTTCTATTCGCTATAAAGAAAAGCTCTGCTAAAAAACAGAGCCTTTCAATATTGGAGATAGTTATAAAACAAAATTAATCTTCGGTTTCAGGTTCATCATCACCAATCATTTCCGTAGTCAAGTGACCTGCGTCAGCGCGGATTTTATTTTCTATTTCTTCGGCAACTGCCGGATTCTCCATCAAATAGCGTTTGGCGTTTTCACGGCCTTGACCGATTTTATCGCCGTTATACGAGAACCAAGCGCCGGCTTTTTCGATAATTCCGGATTTTACGCCCAAATCAATCAACTCGCCGGTTTTAGAAATTCCTTCGCCGTACATAATGTCAAAGTCAACAGTCTTAAACGGAGGAGCCACTTTGTTTTTCACAATCTTTACGCGGGTTTGCGAGCCGATAACCTCATCTTTGTCTTTAATTGCACCCACGCGGCGGATGTCCATACGCACTGAAGCGTAGAATTTCAAAGCGTTACCGCCGGTTGTTGTTTCCGGATTGCCGAACATAACGCCAAGTTTCATACGAATTTGGTTAATAAAGATAATCAGAGTGTTAGAGCGGGCAACCGTGGCGGTCAATTTACGCAAAGCTTGACTCATCAAACGAGCTTGCAAACCCATGTGAGCATCGCCCATTTCGCCTTCTAATTCGGCCTTTGGTACCAAAGCTGCCACCGAGTCGACAACCATCACATCAATAGCGCCTGAACGAACCAAAGTATCGGCAATTTCCAAAGCCTGTTCGCCGGAATCCGGTTGTGAAACCAGTAAGTTCTCAATATCTACGCCGATTTTTTTAGCATACGACGGGTCAAGAGCGTGTTCTGCATCAATAAAAGCGCAAGTGCCGTTGCGTTTTTGTGCTTGGGCAATTACACTCAAAGCCAATGTGGTTTTACCGGAGCTTTCCGGACCATAAATTTCAATAATACGTCCTTTTGGCAATCCGCCGATTCCCAAAGCAATATCAATACCCAAAGAACCGGTTGGAATGGCTTCTATATCAATATTGGTGTTTTGCCCAAGGCGCATAATAGAACCTTTGCCGAACGCACGTTCAATTTGGCTCAGGGCGGCGTCTAACGCTTTATCTTTTTCCATATTTATTTTCCTTAAAAAATTATCCTAAATTCTTTATCTCGCATTTTAAGCAAAAACTCAACACGAGTCTGAATTTATCCGCTGAAATGTATATTGTTCTAATTTTGTTCTTATAGCAAGCAATTTGTTATAAATTTGTGAATAATTATTTAAAAATTGCGCCGTGCCTCAAAAAAGTGCTAAGTAAAAGATAAAGGAGATACACAATGCTGGAAGATGCTTATCGGCTGCTGAAAGAAAAATCGGAAGAATGTTTGCAAAAAGTTGCTCATGACGAATTTTTTGTGGGCTATACCAAAGAAAAAATCCGTCATTCCTATCAAGTTATGGGTGCTGGTAACTATATTGTTCCGCGCGTAGAATGGCTGAAAAGCAAAGATTCGGAGTATATAGACATGGTAAAGTCGGCAGTGCTTTTGCACGATATTTGCCGATTCGCAGAGATAGAGGAAAAATGTCTGCACAATCGGCAAATAGACCACGGAGTTGCCGGCGGCGAGTTTTTGCGCACTTTACCAGAGTTTTCAGATATTCGTATTTGGCTGCCGATAAAACATCACGGACATTTGATAGATGCTTTGTATGCGGATGAAGAATATAAAAATATAGCGGACGAGAAATTGAAGCAGGAGGTTGCTCGTATTTGCTTTATTATCCGCGATGCCGATAAAATAGCCAATTTGCGGATGTTGGCCTATGAACCAAAAATGCGTTACTTGTTTTTTGGTAAAAAAGATATAGCGCCGGAGATTGATGGTAAAATTTCTGAACCATTATGGAAAGAATTGAATAAAGATATCACATTGCCGCGCCGGAGCGATGCCACGCCGGCTGACCGTATGGCAGGTTATTTGTCGTGGTATTATGATATCAACTATCAATATGCTATTGATTTTTGCGCTAAGCTGAATGTTACGCCGATTTTGGTAGATTTATTCAAGCAAATTTGCACTGATGAAGATTTTAAAGCAAAATTGCTTGCTCGATTCGCAAACTTTTTACAAAATCACCAATATTTGCGCTAAGCCTTATTTCCAAAGGCTTTTACGGTTGCGAAACTCTTCAATGGTGGCGGTGACAATAGCTCCAAACAAAACGATTATCCACCACGAATACATCCAAATCAGCAAAATAGGTACAGTGGCAAGAGCGCCGTACAAGGTTTTATAAGTAACGTTCAGTGCCAAAAAAAAGCCAAATCCGCTGCGCAGCAGCAAGGTTAAAATCAAGGTCACACACGCGCCGCTGAATGCGCTTGAAACACGGATTTTTTTGTTTGGCACAATCACATACGACAGACACAAAAAAACAAAAGTGATTAAGTTTGGCGCAACAAAAGTTACAAAAAAATTATAGCCCAAAAAGTGTTCGGGATGAAAATATTTTAGCGTAATCAAATAGCCTTTTAGTGATAGCGCCGTACCCACCAGTAAAGGACAAAGCGTGATAATTGTCCAATAAAGCGTGATTTTAGTAGCCAGCCTACGATGTTTTTTGACCTTGAAAATAAAATTAAAGCTACTTTCGATGGTGGATAGCAATAAAATAGCGGTAATTGCAATACCCAAAACGCCGATGGTGGTGAGTTTGCTGGAGGCGTTGACAAACTGCATTATATAGTTTTGAATATTTTGCTCAATGTCTGGCACAAAATATTGAATAAGCGAGTCTTGCACCTGTGCCCGCACGTTTTCAAACACCGGAAACGCGGCAAAAATAGAAAGAGCGATGGCAATCAGCGGTACCACGGCAATCAGAGTGGTATAACTCAAAGAGGCGGCAACCCGCAAAATCATCGCGTCTTTGGTGCGGATACGCAAATATTTGAGAAATAAATGACAGAGTTTAGTAAATTTTGCGATGTCGAATTTGTTTGCCATTTTACAACTTTCAAAAAAATGTTTACAAAACGGATAAATTTGTATAAGTATCTCTACAGTAACTTACTTCCAAAAAGGGAAGTAGTCTAGAACAAAATTTATAAAGGAACTAGAAAATGGCTATTGAACAACTTATGGCCGGTAAAAAAGGCTTGATTATGGGCCTTGCCAATGACAAATCTATTGCTTGGGGTATCGCTCAGGCTTTGAATGCGCATGGTGCGCAGATTGCAATTTCATACCAAAATGAAATGCTTGAAAAAAGAGTTAAACCTTTGGCCGAACAGCTGAACAATCCTCTGTTGATAAAATGTGATGTTTCTGATTCTGCGTCAGTTGAAGCTTGTTTTAAAGAATTGGGCGAAAAATGGGGTAAGATAGACTTTGTTGTTCACGCTATTGCTTTTTCGGATAAAGACCAATTGCGTGGTCGTACAATTGACACCACATTGGATAACTTTACAATGACAATGCATATTTCTTGCTACTCATTCTTAGAAGCTTGCCGCTGTGCATCTCCAATTATGAATGAAGGCGGTTCAATTGTGACTTTGACTTACTTGGGTTCAGAACGCGTATTGCCAAACTACAATATTATGGGTGTGGCTAAGGCTGCTTTGGAAGCTTCTGTTCGCTATGCCGCTGTGGATATGGGCAAGCAAGGTGTTCGTGTAAACGCTATTTCTTCTGGCCCGATTAAAACTTTGGCGGCTGCTGGAATTGGCGATTTCCGCACAATTTTGCGTTGGAATGAATTAAACGCTCCGCTGCAGCGCAATGTTCATCAGACCGAAGTTGGCAATATGGCTTTGAGTTTGTTGTCTGATTTGGGCTCTGCCGTAACCGGTGAAGTTTTGCACGTTGATTGCGGATATAACACCATTGCGATGGTAAATATTGATAACGCTGCTGAAAGCGCAGATGTTCTTAAAGAATTTTAAACTGCCATATATCAGCAAAAAAGTCCCCAATTTTTTAGGTTGGGGGCTTTTTTTATTGAAAGCGGAGTAAAAATATTCTAATCTGCAAAGCGAAAGGTTTAAAATAAATGGTTAAAATTTCGGCATATAT
>USCF01000116.1 GCA_900553115.1 uncultured Alphaproteobacteria bacterium | reverse complement strand
TATCATCGGAATCTGCTCGGTAAAGGACTTTACTAATATAAAGAATCTTATCGGACAACTAATTGCTGTTATAGGATTTTATTGGTTAGGTTCATTATTTGCCACTATTCCAGAGGTTCTGAGCTTGCATCATTTTTCTTTCACAACCATCATCGCCGGCTTTTTCTATGCCATTGCGGCTTTGATTGTTTGGATGAAAATCGTGTGCATTTTCAAGTAATAATAAAACTAATTTATCGTGGTAATTCTTCAAATGTAAGTTTGGAAAATTACCGCGATATTTTTTATACAAAAAAGTGGCGTATTCTATTAGAATTTAATTGAATATTTAATAATTCGTGCTAATTTACAGCCAAATAAATAAAAATTGCAATTTAATAAGGTTATACAAATGGAAACACAAACTCTTTCAGATGTTGCACAAACCGCAACAGAACAGATGTCTTTATGGGATATGGTTTGGTCGTCTGATACAATCACCAAAGTGGTGATGATTGGCCTGATTGCCGTTTCAGTCTGGTCTTGGGCGATTATCATGGAAAAATTCGCAACTTTGCGTCAGGTACGCAGCTTGTCAAAAAAATTTGAAGAGGCCTTTTGGTCAGGCGGTTCTTTGGACAGACTTTTTGAAGCAATCGGCAACCGTCCGCGTGACCCGATGTCTTCTATGTTTGTGGCCGCTATGCGCGAGTGGAAACGCAACACACTTATGAAAGGCAAAACAGACCGCAGTATCCGCGGTGTATCATTGCAGCAGCGTATTGAAAAAGCTATGCTTGTGTCAATGGATAAGGAACTTGATGGTTTGGATACTCACTTGGGATTCTTGGCCACAACTGGTTCGGTTGCGCCGCTTATTGGTTTGTTTGGTACGGTTTGGGGTATTATTAACAGCTTTAACGCCATTGCCGCCACTCAAAGCAATTCTTTGTCGGCTATGGCTCCGGGTATTGCCGAGGCTTTGTTTACCACTGCGTTTGGTTTGATTGCCGCTATTCCTGCTGTGGTTGCCTATAATGCTATTACCACGGCGATTGATCGCTATGCTAAAAAGTTGGAGAATTTTATGGCAGAATTTTCAACGATTCTTTCTCGTGAAATTGATGAAACAACTTTGAAAGCCGATATGGCAGGAGAATAGTTATGGCATTTATGCAAAATTCTTCATATATCCGCCGGCAGTCGCGCCGTAAAGCCGATGTTAACATCACTAACCTGATGGATGTTATGATGGTTTTGTTGGTGGTGTTTATGGTGGCAGCTCCGCTGATGACTTCTGGTATTCCTTTGGATCTACCTAAAGTAGGCGGTAAAAGTCTAGAGGGTAATGAAACCTCGGTTAACATTAGCGTTGATAAAGAGGGCTATTACTATATTGGTGAGTCTGTTGTGAACGATGAAGATATTTTGGAACGCTTAAAGGCAATAAAAGGTGCCAATGATGCTTTGTCTGTCACTATTTCAGGCGATACAACTACTGCTTATGGGCGGGTTATAGGCTTAATGGCAATGCTGAAAGAGGCTGGTTATGATAAGGTGGGGCTAAAAACCGAAGCCAAGCCTTATGCTGGTAAAAATGCCGGAAAAAATAAATCTAAAAACAAGAAATAGCAACCGATGAATAAGTACTTAAAACAATCGATAGTTCTACATATAGCGGTGTTTTTGCTCTTCATGATTGATTTGCCAAATTGGCATCATGATATGACTTTGGGCAGCGCACCGATTATTGTCGATTTGTCGCAAGTACGCATTGATGAAATGACTAACTTGCCGTCTAAGGCGGAGTTTGGTCCGGAAGACAGAAAAGCAACCGTGGCCGAACGTAAAGAAACTCAATATACTAAAGATACGGCGCCGGAGCCAGAACCTGAACCGGCTAAACCCGAAGAAAAAACCGTTCCGGAAAAACGGCCTGATGTTGCTCCTGATGAAAAGCCAACAGAAGTAAAACAAGACTATTTAGAAGCGCCAAAGCCGGAAAAGAAACCGGAAAGAAAGCCTGATCCGAAGCCAACGCCAAAGAAGCCTCTGGTACCGGATTCTAAACCAAAACCAAAACCAAAGCCGCAGCCAAAACCGGATACCAAGCCGAAAGATACTAAAAAAGCTAAACCTGAGGAAAAGGCCGCTTTACAGAGCAACGCGCTAAAAAGTTTGATGCAAGAAATAGACAATACCAAAAATTTGGATATTGGCGAAACCACACAAAGTGCGATGATAAAAGAGGGTACTCAAGTTAATAATATGGGTATAGAGGGCGGTAACAGCAACGGTTCATATTTGAGTGATTTGACTATTACCGAAACCGATGCTATTGCCAGCTTGTTGCGCCAAAACTGGAATCTTGACCCAGGAGCTATAGGTTTGGAAAATATGCGTGTCGAAATTCGAGTATATCTGAATCGCGACGGTAGTATTAAAAAGATAGAATTTTTGGATATGGGACGTTTCAATTCTGATCCAAGCTATCGTTCGGTTGCCGAGAGCGCGCAACGCGCCATTATTGCCACTCAGCAAGTGTTTAAAGACGTGTTTGCCGGCAAATATTCGGGCAACTATGATAACTGGAGCACTTTGCGCTTAAACTTTGATCCGCTGGACAAAGGCGTAAATTAATCAAAACGCATAAAATAAGATATAGAAAGAGCAAGAACGTTTTTTTGCTCCCTTGCAAAATATAAGTAATTATGTTAAATCTGCAAATATATTGTAATTATTTTATCCATGGGAGTACGTTTATGTCTGCTGATATTTGTATTCATAATGTTGTTGTGTTTAACGATTATTCAATGATGAAAAATTGCGCTGTTTTAATCCGAAATGATAAAATTGTTGATGTGTTCAACGAAGAACGGTTTTCGCAAAAAAAATTCAGTGAAAACACTCAATTTATAGACGCTAAGGGCTGTAGTATTGCTCCTGGATTTATTGATACGCATATTCATGGTTTTGGCGGTTATGGAACTGAAGATTGTTCGGTAAAATCTATTTTGAAAATGTCCGAAGGATTGGCTAAATGGGGTGTAACTTCGTTTATTCCAACGCTATATTCCGAAAAGAAAGATAAAATGATACGCGGTATTCGCGCTATTGTTGAGGCAATGGGCAAAGAAACCGGAGCAAAAATCCTAGGTATCCATTTGGAAGGACCGTTTATTTCTCCCGACAGATTGGGCGCGCAATCTCCAGATACGATAAGTCCGGTAGATTTGAATTTGATGGAGGAATTATGGCAAGCTTCCGAAGGACATATTATTAATATGACACTGGCGCCAGAAATAAAAAATATGCGAGAATTAGCTTTGTATTGCATTTCTAAAGGAATTGTTATGCAAGCCGGCCACACTAATGCCACTTATAAGCAAATGATTGAGGGTATGCAGGCACGAATTATGCATGTGACGCATTTATTTAATGCGATGAGCCGAATGCATCACCGTGACCCTGGGGCGGTTGGCGCTGTGTTTATTCACCCAGAGTTATCGTGTGAAATTATTGCCGATGGTATTCATATAGATTCGGAAATTATAAAATTTTTATTGACCTGCAAGTCTTTGGATAAAGTTGTTTTGGTGACCGATGCTTTAAAGCCTACTAAACAAAAACACGGCCCCTTGCTGGCTAACGGTGAAGAGGTATATTTGGATAAATGCTTTTATCGCAAATCGGATAATGTGATTGCCGGTTCGGCTTTGACAATGATAGACAGTGTAAAAAATATTGTATCCTACGGATTTAGGCTTGAAGAAGCAATTCATATGGCCTCGACCAATCCGGCGAGAATTATGAGGCAAGATAACTTGGGAGTTATTGCCCCCGGATATGATGCGGATTTGGTTATGTTAAGCGACAAATTAAAAGTAAAATACACAATTATAAAATGTAAAATTTATGAGAAAGGAAAATTGGTATGCGCGTAATAATAAAAGATGACAAAGAACTGGTGGCCGATTGGGCGGCAAATTATGTTGCCTATAAAATCAATCGGTTTAAGCCAACTCCAAGCAAACCATTTGTTTTGGGATTGCCGACTGGTTCTACTCCGCTTGGTATGTATAATAAGCTGATTAAACTATATCAAGAAGGCAAGGTTTCATTTGCC
>USCF01000115.1 GCA_900553115.1 uncultured Alphaproteobacteria bacterium | reverse complement strand
CTGTTCTAAAGGCAATCAGCTCAATTTTGTTATTCTCAGAGACTATTGTTCCTAGCCAAAAAAACGTGCATTTAGCAGGCAAATTGGGGTCACAAACCAATAACAAACTGGAAGTCATAAATTTATTATCGTTCATAAAACACAATAGTTTACGGGGCGTTAGTCTTTAGATGTACGTTTGCCCAATGCGTACAAGACATAATATATATAAAATAATTAATATTCGTCTTTGATTTTAGCAGAAAATATTTTTTTGTCAATAAATAAAATAACCACAAGCTTCAAAACATAAACTTGCACATTTATTAATTGTTTGATATTTGTAGAATAAACATTATTGAGGAGATTTTTGTGATGACAAAACATAGTAAAACTGCAAAAATAAAAACGACAGGCTGGCTGATAAATTTTTGCAAAAATCCGCGTTTTTACGTTGGCTTGCTGATAATAGCGATAGTTGGCGCCAGCGCGGCCTATTACAAAGTGTCGCAAAATAAAAAACAAGCAGAGTTTGAACTCGGTTATGCCGGCGGTATGATATATCGTCAGGTTGAAGGCTATCAAGCCGCATGTCGTGAAAATGGCTATGAGCTGAAAGTGTATCCGCAAAAATTTAAGGCAAAGTATGAAAATGAAATTCAAAAAATAGCGGACACAGCTCAAAAATATAATTATAGTCTTGGTGAGCTGTTTGCATTTATTGAAAATAATTCGAACCTGAAAAACAAATTGATAGCCGATATTAAAAGTGAAATGGACAATATGCGCAAACAAATTATTTTGGCAGCTTTGCAAGAAAAGGAAAATAACAGGGCTTTGGTTTGGAATGACGCTTATAACGATATTTTATCTTTAGAAGGACTTTGCCGCGATATGGACGAGCATCCTGAAGATTATTTGAAGATATATCAGGAAACTTCATATTCAACGTTGAAATATATTGAGGACAGATTTTAAGCATCAAAAAAAACTTCCGAAAGATTGTCGGAAGTTTTTTTGTTACGGATTATTCATAACGTAAAGCGTTTATTGGGTTCAAAAGCGAGGCTTTGTAGGCTGGGAAAAATCCGAACAGCAAACCGACAATACCGGAAAAACTAAACGGTAGTACCACATAAAACGCTGCTAATTCCGCCGAAATAGAGGTAAGCTTTGGTAGAATGTAGACACCGGCGATACCGAATATAACGCCGATTAAGCCCCCAAGCAGCGATAAAATCAACGCTTCCATCAAAAATTGCAGACGGATGTCCCAGCGTTTGGCGCCAATAGCCATACGAATACCGATTTCACGCGTGCGTTCGGTAACCGAAACCAGCATTATGTTCATAATACCGATACCGCCGACTAGCAAAGAAATAGAGGCAATAGACCCCAGTAAAATCGTCATAATTTTTGTAGAGTTTTGCATCATTTCCATAAATTGCGTCAGGTTCATAATGGTAAAATCATCGTCTTTTGTCAAACCAAGATTATGGCGTTGGCGCAAAAGTGCGGTAATTTCATCTTGCGATGTGTAAGTGCTTTCTGCATCGTACGCCTGCAACATCAGCATATTAACCATATCGGGAAATTGGGTGCCGGAAACTTTTTTCTGCACTGTGCTGAGCGGTAAATAAACCATATCATCTTGGTCTTGCCCCGGACCGCTTTGTCCGCGTGTAGTCAAAGCTCCGATAACCGTAAAAGGCAATCCCTTAATACGAATAGTTTTGCCAAGCGGATCAATATCGCCAAACAGCTCTTTAACAACGGTTTGACCAAGAATGGCGACTTTGTTTGCGTTTTTAATATCGGCGTCCGAAAAATCACGTCCATAAGCCAACTCCCATTCTTTTATTTCAAAATAGCGGTTGTCGGTTCCCACTATATTTGTCGCCCAGTTTGTGTTGCCATAAACGATTTGTCCGCTGTCGTTCACCACCGGCACGGCCAAACGGATAGCGGCTATTTTGTTTTGAATGGCGTCAGCGTCGCCATTTTTGAGTGTTGGTTGCGAGCCGTGTCCCATACGCGCACCGCCGGAAGTAGAGGATCCGGAACGAATCATAATCAGATTTGTACCCATACTGCGCATTTCTTTTTGGATTGAGAGTTGCGCGCCATTGCCGATAGCAAGCATCACAATAACCGCCGCCACACCGATAATTATACCCAAACTGGTCAAAACTGAGCGCATTTTGTTGGCGTGAATGGCACGGATGGCAATTTTAAAAATAGTTTTTAACTCAATCATTTTTGTACTCTTTTCTTATTTATTACGTCCGAATGAATTTCTCCGTCCACAATTTTGATTATGCGGTTGGCATACAGGGCAATATCTTCTTCGTGGGTAACCAAAATGATGGTGCGATGCAGTTCTTTATTTAGTTTTGTAAACAAATCCATAATTTCCACACTCATTTTTGTATCCAAGTTTCCGGTCGGTTCGTCGGCAAAAATAATCGGAGCTTCGTTTACAATGGCGCGGGCGATAGCCACGCGTTGCTGCTGACCACCTGAAAGTTGGTTTGGCTGGTGGTGCATACGCTCATGCAAACCAACGCTGTCTAACGCCTTAGCTGCGCGTTCTTCACGCTCTTTATCTGCAACACCGGCATAAACCATCGGCAATTCAACATTTTCTATGGCTGAAGTACGGGAAAGCAGGTTAAACCCCTGAAAAACAAAACCGATTTTACGGTTACGGATTTCTGCCAGCTGGTCGCCGCTAAGGTGTTCAATGTTTTCTCCGTCTAGGATATATTCGCCTGAAGTCGGCGTATCTAAGCAGCCCAAAATATTCATCAGGGTTGATTTTCCTGAACCGGAAGGTCCCATAATCGCCACAAACTCTCCAGCCGCAATTTCCAAATTTATACCTTTGAGAATCTCCAAATCAAAGCCGTCCAAAGGATAACTTTTATGAATGTTTTTGAGTTGAATTAAAGGTTTCATCAGTGAGGCATCCTAAACTTCATTTTTTGAGTATCAGCAGCTGAAAGTTCTTTAGAAACAATAACTTCATCGCCAATTTTTAAAGTACTTTCTAAAATTTGAGTATTATCATCATCGCTGACGCCGATTTTTACGGTTACGCGCTCCGGGTGTCCGTTTTTGATAATCCACACACCGCGGTCTTTATAGCGTTTTGCGTTGTCGCTGTCATCAATATAAAAGCGCAGGGCTTGGTTTGGAACCAGCATAACGTTTTTTTCTTCGGCCGTGATAATTTCTACATTAGCGGTCATCCCCGGTTTTAGTTTCATGTCGGTGTTGTCAATGCCGATTACAACGGTGTAGGTTACAACGTTTGAAGTGGTGGTTGCCTCGTTGCGGACTTGGGTAACCGTGCCATAAAAATAGTCATCGGCATAGCTGTCAACGGTAAAGCGTACTTTTTGACCTTCTTTAACTTTTGCAATATCGGCTTCCACCACCGAGGCTTCAATTTGCATTTTGGTTAAATCTTCGGCAACCGAAAACAACTCAGGAGTTTCAAAACTTGCCGCTACGGTTTGTCCGACTTCCACGGCTTTGGAAATGACAATGCCGTCAACTGGGGCTTTGATTTCGGTATATGAAAGTTCAGTTTGCGCAGAGTTTAGCGAGGCCTGAGCCTGTTTGACCTGAGCTTGTTCAAGTGTCAGCTGAGCCACTGCGTTGTCATAGTCGCGCTCGGCAGCTTCCAGATCTTTTTCGGTAGAATATTTGGAGGCGTTTAGTTTAGAAATACGGTTTAAGGCTTTTTTATAATATTTTATATTGTTTTCTTCTACGTTTACCTGCGCTTTGGCAATTTCCAAAGCTGCTTCTCTTTGCTGTACTGTGGCCTTTGCATTTTCCTGATCAATAAGAGCCAGCAGCTGGCCTTTTTTAACTACCGAGTTATAGTCAACATAAATCTCCGCAATACGTCCAGAAGCCTGCGAACCGACAGAAACTGTAGAAAGCGGGTTGATGGTGCCGGAAGCGGTAATGCTTTCCATTATATCGCCGTTTTCTATTTTTTGCGTTTTGTAAACAGTTCCGCCGGCGCTGCGGTTAAGCATTTTGTAGCCAATGCCAAAAATGGCAAGCAAAGCAATTCCGTAAATCAAATATTTTCTCATTTTCAGACCTTCCTTTATAAATATGTTTCATATATAAAAATAATTTGTA
>USCF01000114.1 GCA_900553115.1 uncultured Alphaproteobacteria bacterium | reverse complement strand
GCGCCTAAAACATCGGGATTTTCATATCGTTCTTGAACAGTGTTGTAGGCATTGTAAAAAAATAACTTACCGCCGAAACGGTTTGATATATCATAAGTGTTTATTGATTTTTTTACCGGAAAATCATAGGGAAGTATATTTTGCATAACTATAAGGTTAGCGTCTAAAGCTGGATATTGTCCTTTGAATGATTCGGACATATTATTGACAATAATAGTAATATCGTTTTAGAATATTGTTATTGATAGATATATGAAAATAAGCAAAATAAGCGCCAAATATCAAAAAGAATAGCGGTAGGCAGAAATATAACAATTTTAGCGCCGTTTCTAAAGCATATTTTTTATCAGACATAATAATTTCTCCCTTTTTTATTAATATTGCCGAATAATTCCAGAAAGAACACCTTGAATTTTTACTCTGTCAGAAGTATAGGTTTGAATATTGTATTCTTTATTACAGGGTAAAAGATTAATTATATTTCCTTCTTTTTTCAAGACCTTGAGTGTAGCTTCATTATTATCTATCAGAGCTACGACTATTTTGCCGTTATCTGCCTGTTCTTGTTTGCGAATAATGGCAGTGTCGCCGTCCATTATTCCGGCGTCAACCATAGAATTTCCTTCAATAGTTAAAGCATAATATTTACCGAGAGCAACCATATCAAAAGGCACAGACACAGTTTCTGTTTCATTTACTAATGCTTCAATAGGGGTTCCGGCGGCTATTTTCCCATATAAAGGAATTTGCACAGAACCATTATGTAATGCTTGTTCGCGTTTTTTTTCTTCATCAAGAATGGCTTGAGGCTTGAATCTTGGTAAGCGGATTACTTCCAAAGCTCGGGCTTTATGAGGAAGTTTGCGTATAAAATTACGTTCTTCCAAAGAGCTTATTAACGCATGAATACCGGATTTTGATTTTAGTCCGATAGCATCTTTCATTTCATCAAAAGATGGACATTGTCCAGTTTCACGGTTGACTTTGTTTATATACATCAAAAGATTGTATTGTTTTTCTGTCAGCATAAGGTTCTCCTAAAATTTGTTCTATTTTAGTTCTGCTGTTTTGCTAAAGTCAAGCTTTTTTATTGGACTATTTTCCGTCTGTTACAAATTGTTCGCCAATTTTCAAAAACTTCTCAGTGCGTTGCTGTTTTAATTTAGTGTAGTCTTGAGCGCATAAATCTTTTAAGTTTTTCTCTAGGCTAGAACGCAGATTTTCAAAAGTTTTAGCCGGATTGCGATGAGCTCCGCCCAGTGGTTCAGGCACAATTTCATCAATAATTCCAAGATGTTTCAAATCTTGAGCTGTCAAATGCAGAGCCTCTGTAGCTTCTTTGGTTTTATCTGCCGAACGCCATAAAATTGAAGCGCATCCTTCTGGTGAAATTACTGAATAAATGGAATGTTCGAGCATAATAACTTTATCGGCTGCGGCAATGGCTATAGCTCCACCTGAACCGCCTTCACCGATAACAGTGGCGATAATAGGTGTTTTTATACGTAAACATTTTTCAATAGAAGCAGCAATAGCTTGAGCTTGACCGCGGGCTTCGGCGTCAATTCCCGGATAGGCGCCGGCGGTGTCAACAAAAGCTAAAACCGGAAGTTTGAATTTTTCGGCCATATCCATTAAACGCTGGGCTTTGCGATAACCTTCTGGTTTGGCCATACCAAAATTATATTTGATGCGCGAATCCAAATCATTTCCTTTTTCTTGTCCGATAACCACAACAGAAATATCTCCGAATTTACCTATACCGCCTATCATAGCCGGATCATCGCCAAAGCATCTGTCGCCGCAAAGCAGTGTGAAATCTTTAATCAAAGCTTTTATATAGTCCAGACAGTGCGGACGGTTAGGGTGGCGGGCTATTTGAGCTTTTTGCCAAGGCGTCAAATTCTTGTAAACATTAGCCATATGGTTTTGCAAATGTTTTTCCAAACGGTTGATTTCTTTTGTGATGTCTAAATCCTCATCTTTGGCAATTGTTTTCAAATGTTGAATTTTTTCTTCAATATCCACAATTGTTTTTTCAAAATCAAGAATGACGGTTTCATTATCGCTCATATTTAATTCCTTTATATTAACATAACTGGCTGGAGTTTAGCACATTTTTTTTAAATGTTTAGTCTTTTTTTTATGATGTTGATGACTGTTAACTTTTTTATAAAAAACTTTGCTATTAAAATATATGCGGTTATAATGGGCAATATCTTGTTTCAAAAGGATTTAGACCATGTTAATGTTTTGTTTTTTTATTGCCGTATTTTCATCAGCCAGCTGGTTTATATATGCCGTAATGTTTATCAATTCCAAATTGGCAGACGCGCATTTATGGGAGCAAAACAGCGAACAAATGCTATTAACTTTGGCTGTTTTGTTTGTTCCTGTTATGATAATATGGATGGTTTTTGGTTATGTAAACCAATTTTTGACCAACAGGGGCATGAATGCAAAACAAAGTGAACTTTTGAAACAGCTGCAAAAAAATCAGGATTATACGGATTTGGTTGTGCGGGTAATGCTGGACGCCGAACACGAAATTAAAGACGGATTTGTTATAAATAAGTTTGATTTGTTTATTTCTGATATGAATGAATCTTTGAGTGAAATAATACAGCGCTGCAATATTGCATCTTCTGCTCAGTTAGAACAGTTGTGGCAGCGGGTTAAACGCGGCGAACGCTGGGTTTTGGGAAAAGCTATCTTAGATGCAAGCAAAAGTCAAAGCACTTTTGATGCGTGGGTGCGAGAAAAAGTGAACCGTGATAAGGTTTTTAGAGGAACGTTACTTGAATTTTGCTCTCGTTATCAAAATTTGTTGCAGCTTTTAGAAAAGCATGACAGAGATCGTATTTTTTTGCGTATTATTGAAACAGGCGTGTTTGGAAAAGTCTATTCAATAATTGCTCCGCTGAGCGAAGGTTTAAATAATTTGACCGTAAATCCGGCTGATAAAATTCAGCAATCAAAACCGGAAAATGATTATTCGTCTGTTTTGAAAATTGCAACAATGGAAGAGCCATCGGCAACAGAAACAATAGTAAATGTTGATAAAAATGATGAGGAAGATGAGGAAATTCATGCTCCTAAGCGTTCTATATTTTCTAGAATATTCGGTAAAAAAGAAGAAATAGAAGAAGACGATGAGCATGAACAAGATCCGTTTTTTAAAGCTTTGCATAATAGTTTTCAGGATAGCACTCCAAGCTTGAGTGCCAAAAAAAATGAAGATGTATCATTTTTTGAAAATAAAACATCATCTTTTGATAATGAAACGAACTCTGAGCCTAAATTTTCTTTATTATCCGAAAATGAAGAAAATCAGCAACCTCAAATATCCGAAAATCGTACCGCTCCGACTTTTGGCGGTACTCGTAGCACTTTGGACAGTTTGCGCAGCAGTAATGATTCTTTGACGGCATTTAATTATGATAGTGATATAAAAGCCGAAAAAAATGAAGAACCTAAATTAGGTTCAGTTTCCGAACAAGTTTCACGTCCGGTTAAAAAAGAAGAAAAAGAAGATGATTTAGCATATCCGTTTGGCGGCTGGACAGATGAAGAAAATTATCGTTAGTCTGTTATGTTTTATTACTTTTTTAGGGCAGGCTGAAACGGCCGGGGCCGTGATTTCGGATTGTATTGCGCTTTATGGCGAATCAAAATATAAAAGTGGGTTTAAGCATTTTGACTATGTTAACGCCAAGGCACCGCAAGGCGGAAGATTAGTTTTGCCGGCATATGGTACTTTTGATAACTTTAATCCATATATTTTTAAGGGAGTGGCCGCAACTTTTGTGGCTTCGCTCAGTTTTGAAACACTTGGTTTTTCTCCGGCAGACGATCCTGCCATCACATCGAGTTCGTCATGGACTGCCTGCGGGATAACACCACCAAAGTCCGCAACATCAAGCAATACCTGCGGGCCATGCTTTTTAATGCGCCCAGCACCATCAACAGCTACTATGCGTCCCTTGTGGCGCACGATATGGCGCAGCCCGATTGGGGCCGTCCACCCAACACCTGACCGAAAGGAGCGTCACCCTATGCGCACTACCTACCTGCGGCGGCTGGTGGTTCCACCCTAGCTGCCGCTCTGAATTTTCTGCAACAAGGAGGGATTCATATTGCAGGA
>USCF01000113.1 GCA_900553115.1 uncultured Alphaproteobacteria bacterium | reverse complement strand
ACAAAAAAAATAGCCCGTACTTTGCAGGCTATTCTTTCAATAATCAACCTAAGTTAAGCGCGGCTTTTATCCTTAAACGTATTGATAAATGCTTTTGCCGCGTTAGGATTTACACTTTCACTTTGAACCGCTTCATTTGACTTGTTTTGTGGTTTTGGCGTATTCTGAGGAGTGTTGTTTTGCTGCGGAGTAGGTTTTCTCCTCAATTCCGGATGCTCTATAAACACCTTGTCATATTTCAAACCACCAGCCACTTTAGGGAATGTGATTTCTTCCAAACCTTTAGCTTGCAAATCTTCACTGACTTGTTCAAGATCTGTTCGCACAGCATCAAACACTTCTTTAATCACAATGTTTTCATTACGTCTGGCCGCTCTGGACATTTCTGCTATTAAAGTCTTATCCAATTTAGCTTTGGCTGTTTTTTTGCTTTGCGGTATCAATATTTCATACAATTTTCCCATATCATCTGGCGAAAAATCTTTAATAGGACCGCTCAGACCGGCATCTTTGAGTTTTTGCTTCTCTTCATTGTTCAAAAGGTTAGAAGAACAGCTGAATACATCGGAATTATCAACCGACTGTATATATATATCAAAAACTCGGCGCATAGCCATATAAGCCGCACATTTATCAACAGCACCATCTTCATCATTTCGACCTGCTTGGTAGGCTTTTTTCCGCAGCATTGGCTTCAAAACATCGCTATAACCATTTGTAAGCGCGCTATATTTATGACTTGCGATAATACTATCAATATAATCTTGCTCGGACTGAGAAACAACCTTGCCTTTTTTATGATTATCTTCATTCATCTGCAAAGCCAGTTTATATCTATATTTGCTATAAGCTTCGGCCGTAAGCTTTTCTTTAGCCGCTTTCAGCATACCTTCGGCCTTGGCTTTATCCAAACCCAAACCAACCGGGACCAAACCGTTTTCAGCCAGAGCAATGCGCCATAGTTTCTTTTCTGCATCTTGCAAGCCTTTAGGAAAACGCACATGCGTAATCCCCAAATCTTTAAATTGCCCCACCATGCCATTAACAACAGAATCATCAATCTTTTTGTTGCCAGGCGTACGATAAGCAAAGCGAAACTTACCATTTTCTTGTTTTACAAACAACTTAAAGCTGTAAGTAAACTTAACTTCGCCGTTTTTATCTTTTTTACCGTCTTTTTTACGGTTATCCGAATCTGATTTGTCATAGACAATATATTCAGTCCAGCCGTGACCAAACCACCCTGTATGCTCTTTGAAATAAGAAAAACCTTGAGTTTTCCGTAAACCGCCTTCCAAGAATTTTTCAAGACATTTTTCGGCGTCTGCCAATGTTTTTGGCTGGTTGGCCTTTGCTATTTTAGCTTTTTGCGCTGTATTCATATTTGCATTGTTAAATGCGGCATCAATATCCGGAATGGTTTCTTCATTCAAGATTTCTTGTTCTGCAGGCAAATCCGGAGAAACAGACTGCAGCGGCGTTTGCAAATTATCTAAAGATGTTTGCGTCATTCTACTTTTATCCAGCTCTGCAGCGCGTTCTTGCTGATTGCTATATTCTTTTTCTGTTGCAACATTATCTTCAGCTTTGGCCTGTTCTTTAACTTGTTGCAGCAAACTTCTGATTTTTTCGGCAGCATCAATATTGCCGTCAAAAGAATACGGAATATCCATTTGAAAAGTTGAAAGTCCATGGCTTTCACAAAACTTCAAAATACGCGCCATTTTTTCGGCATTAAGCTCTTGCAATGCTTTATCTTCAAAAGAAATCTGCGCTTTAACCTCGCGGTTGTCGGCCCCCGGCTTGTTATACGGAGGCATCAAAAAATCAAACTTTTCGCCGGTTGGCAAATCTACTTCCAAAGCCAACTGTTTCAGTTTACCATCTGGGTTTGTTCCCATTTCATAATGCTGGTCTTGAGTGATAATTCCGGCCGGTTTTTGCTCAACTTCTTTAAATTTGCACTTTGTGCCGTCGCCGCCAAACTCTTCTTGTTGTTTAATTTGATACAAAGAGGCAAAAGAATTGTCATATTTATCCAACAAATTCATCAAAACTTGCTGCTTTGACATATCTTCCGTAAGCTGGCGCTGCATTTTAAGCATATCATTTTGAGCGTTTCTAAAATTATCAACATCAGCATTATAGACTTCTTCCGGCAGATTAGTATCTTGCTGTTCTTTTTTTAGAGTCTGCAAATCAGTCCTATGAAATTTAATGTTTTCTTCATACTGCTGTCTGAGCGCATTTTGATTTTGTTCAAACTTTTTGCGCAATTCATCAGCGCTGTAACCTTCTTTAGGAGCAAAAACATTAGTATTTTCTAATAAAATATCTGCCATGACTAACCTCTTTTTCGTTTAATTTACTAATAATTTAGCACACTTTTTTGCTTATATCAACCAGTTTTCGACAAAAATAACAATTATTTTGCAATTTTTGGGTCTAAAAATAAGATTCTAGCCAACCCATAAACCCGCTCATCTAAAATTTCATATTCTTTTGGAATATCAATATGTTCATCTTGTCTAATTTCAACAATACATAAAGAATTTTCGGACAGCCAGTTTTTTATAATCAGCTGTTTCAGCACTTCTTCTGTCAATCCTTTGGCGTAGGGAGCGTCCATAAACACCATATTAAATTTTGTCCGCACACAAGGTAAATTCAAGGCATCGGCTTTGATTATTCTGATTTTTTCTTGTTCTTTAACAAACATTTTAGCATTTTTAGCAGCTAAAGACGTATCTTTATCAACCAAGGTCACCGTTGCGGCTCCACGCGACAATGCCTCTAGCCCGAATGCGCCTGTTCCGGCAAAGATGTCGGCCAAATGCACGGCGCTGTAATCGCTACCAAGATGCGAATTTAAAATATTAAAAATCGCCTCCCTTGCCCGTTCTGACGTGGGACGAACATTTTTTCCGTCAGGGGTAAAAAGTTTTTTTCCCCGATATTGACCTGCAACAATTCTCATAGTTCTATCTTGCTTCCCAATTGTTCTTTCAACACTTTTTGCGGAACTTCGCGCACCTCGCCTTTTTTCAAGCTTCCCAACTGAAAAGGCCCGTATGAAAGGCGAATAAGACGCGCCACCTCTAAGCCGATTGATTTCATTAACTTGCGGACTTCACGGTTTTTACCTTCATTTAAGGTGACTATCAGCCAGCTATTTGTGCCGTTTTGGCTTTCCAGCTCGGCTTTTACCGGTCCATAATTAATTCCATCTACCGTTGCGCCTTTAGCCAAATCAGCCAATTTATTTTTATTAACAAATCCATGCACACGTACTTTATAGCGGCGGCTCCAGCCGTTTTCCGGCAATTCAAGTTTGCGCGAAAGCTCACCGTTATTGGTCAAAAGCAACAAACCTTCTGAGTTCAAATCCAAGCGACCGACGCTGATTACTCGAGGCAATCCCGCCGGCAAATGGTCAAAAACCGTGGCGCGGGCTTCGGTGTCTTTATGTGTGGTTAAAAGTCCTGCCGGTTTATGATACAACCACAAACGAGTTTGTTCTATCTCCGGCAGCTTTTCGCCGTCCAGCAAAATTTTTTCTGAACCTTCCACCTTAAAAGCCGGAGTATCAATAATTTCTCCGTTAACTGTAACTCGTTTTTGTTTTATCAAATCTTCTGCGTCGCGGCGTGAACAAACCCCGCTGCGCGCCATAAATTTAGCCAATCTCTCCGCCATTTTTACTTCCTTTTTATAATATTTTACGCTATAGTAGCAAAAATTTATGAAAAAAGAGTGAACCTATGGAAAAAGAAGATTACATGCGCCGAGCCTTGGAATTGGCTAAAAAAGCAGCAGAAAATGACGAAGTGCCTATCGGCGCAGTGGTAGTAGACCGGCAAACCGGAAAAATTATAGCCGAAGCCGGCAACCAAAGCGCTCATAACGGCGACGCCACGGCTCACGCAGAAATTCTGGCTATTCAGCAAGCTTGCAAAGAGCTTGGACAAACCAGACTTTGGGATATGGATTTATATGTTACACTAGAACCTTGCACTATGTGTGCCGGAGCAATTTCCTTTGCCCGCATTTCCAATCTATATTTTGGCGCAACAGACGAAAAAGGCGGAGCGATTGTCAGCGGCGTAAAATTTTTTGAAGCTTCCACCCCTGAGATTCTTCAGAAAAGAGTTATGGAACAGGCAGAATGGATTATTTTACCTGAAGCAATAAATATGATTGCAAA
>USCF01000112.1 GCA_900553115.1 uncultured Alphaproteobacteria bacterium | reverse complement strand
GAACGTGTTCAGCGGGTTGTTGGAAACAAAAGAGGATTTGCTGCATTTGCCTGACGGCCGTACTATCCGCCGTTTACGCACTCCTCATCCTAACGGAGTTATTTTTGCGTTTGAAGATGTGTCCGATCGTTTGGCTACCATGCGCCGCTTAAATGATTTGACCTCTATGCAGCAAAACATTTTGGATAATTTGAGCGATTCGGTAATAATTTTTGGCGCAAATCAGCGTTTAAAATTTTACAACCGTTCCTACCTGAAGTTATGGGGGCTGGATTTTGAAAAACTGCAAGATGAACCAAAACTGGAGGAGGTTATTGGTTTGCAAAAGCTGTTTTTCTCTAATGTTGACGATTGGAGCTCATTTAAAGATAGTATTTTAGAAAATATTACAGCTGGCCGCAAATTTAATTTATATCGAGATGATAATACAAACTTGCTGGTTTCTCCGCTGATTTTTTATGACGGCTCGATAATGATTACCTATACTGTAAAATAGGGTTGCAATTTGCTCTGTAAGGTATAAAATAATACGTGAGGATATAAAAAATGGATGAAGCTCAAGATAAAGACAATAAAACAGATAGCGCGGCGTTTGATTGGAAAAATAAAAAAGGCTTTGTGCCAGATGAACGCTTGTCTTTGCGTATTGATGTCAAAGAAGCCAACCGTCATCAGGCTAAAGAGGGAAAATCTAAGTTAAGCGAACTTTCTCCAGCCATGAAAAGCCTGCGTAAAAAGGTTCGCAATTCCTATGATGAAGAGGAAGACGATGCTTCTATGGACGAAGATGTTTTGCGTTCTTTGCGCGAATTGCAGATAAATATGGATGATGCATCTAATAATGACACTTCTCTTTTGAACGCGCTGTCGCCGAATGAACGAAGAATAATCGACCAAAGAAACACTATCGAAACTGTCAGACACGAAGAAAACGCCGGTAAGCAAAACGCTCTGGAACAATCGGACACTTTAGCGCGGAAGGCTGGAATCTCTAAAATGAGCACTGAAGAGATGACCTCGCAAATTCAGGATGCCATATATAATCCGCGGCGCCTGCGCTTGGAATCTCTTGAAAAAAATATAGCTAAAAAAGTTGGCATAGAGGGAGAAATAACTCAACATAATGTCGGTAATATCGTTAAGGGTGTGAAAAAAATTAATGAAACGACAAATAATCATAAAGTAAAAAAAATAAAAATGTCTGACGCTAACACTGTGGGTAAAAAAAATCTTTCTAAAAATGCGACCGCAGAGCTGATTTTGCAAAAATCAGGGCAATCGGCGCGGCTGAGTGAAATAAAAATGAAAACTTCTATGGCTAAGCAAAATCCAGATAAAGCAAAAAATGTTAAAAAGTCAAAGCGCTCATATTCGGCAGAAATGAAAGAGTTGTTGAAAGCCTCTCTCAAGAAAAATGGCGCAGTCCGTTAACAGGTTGAAAAGTTACGATTTACTTTTTGAAAAAAGTATAATAAAATAAAGCAATATAAACAAATACTTTGAGGAAATATTATGGAAAATCAATATTATACGCTTATGGAAAAGCAAGATTTTTTCGAAATTATCGAAAATAAATACGGTGAGCTGGCAATTTTTATTGATGCAAGAGATGGTATACCGCAGGAACCGGTGTTGGAATTTGATGGTAAAAAGACAGCTTTATTAAAACGTGACGAACGCCGCGCCATTATTTTGGATAATATTGATGCCGAAACCAAAGGTGTGTTGGCTGAAGCCGAGTTTGTGATGATTGTGGAAATGAAAGCCGATATGGTTGAGCGTGTATACGGTGTGCCGGTTGAAAATGTTGAAGATATTGAATTTAAGGGCCGCCGCACTCGTGCAGACGAGTTGCTCAAAGCTAAAAGCAAGGACGATGTGCTTAAATCATTTGGAGCTGTAAAAGTTTGGACCGGTGGTACAACAAAATGATAGGTTTAGTTTTTGTTACTCATGGTAATTTGGCCTTGGAATTTGTGGCGGCAATGGAGCATGTTGTCGGCCATCAAAATAATGTGGAATGCGTTTGTATCGGTCCAGAAGACAATATGGAAGAACGCCGGCAAGAAATTTTACAAAAAGCCAAAAGTGTTGACAATGGACAGGGTGTTTTGTTGCTGACAGATATGTTTGGCGGAACTCCTTCTAATTTGGCGATGTCGGTTATTGGTCACGGCAATTTTGATGTGATTGCCGGTACAAATTTGCCAATGCTGATAAAATTGGCTTCTGCCCGCAATACCATGTCTTTGGCCGACTGCGTGATTTGCGCTCAAGAAGCAGGCAAAAAATATATTAACGTTGCCTCCCAACTTTTGAATGGAAATGTCAAATGAGTGAAGTTTTTGTTGAATTAGAAATTAAAAACCTAAAAGGTTTGCATGCCAGAGCCGCCGCCGCTTTTGTGAAAAGCACAGAGGGGTTAGATGCTGATATTTTTGTTGAAAAAGACGGGCAAGAAGTTGATGGCTCTTCTATTTTGGGTTTGATGATGCTTGCCGCTTCCAAAGGCAGCCATATCAAAGTTAAAGCAAGCGGAAGTGATGCTGAGCAAGCTATTGAAAACATAACAAAACTGGTTAATTCTTTATTTGGTGAAGAATTGTGAAAAAAAGCGTTGCTCCCAGAAACAAAACCATTATTTTATCGTCTGCTGAAGAAAGACGCTATATTAAATCTGCTCTAAAAGTTTCGCCGTCTAAAAAAGGTTGCGATTTGACTAATCGGGTTGTGTGGCAGGACGCTATGAATGTTTTTAGCTATATTCCCGATAATTTTGTTGATTTGATGATTGTTGATCCGCCGTATAACTTAACCAAAAATTTTGGCGATACAAAATTTAAGCAAATGGACTTGACTGAATACAAACGCTGGTTTGATCGTTGGCTTTCTAAAACCGTGCGTATTCTTAAGCCTAACGCCAGTTTATATATTTGTTCTGATTGGCAAAGCTCCATAGTAGTTCCCTTGGTTGCAAATAAGTATTTCAAGCTGCGCAACCGTATTTCTTGGGAACGGGAAAAAGGACGGGCTGCCGCTAATAACTGGAAAAATTGCTTAGAAGATATCTGGTTTTATACCAAATCTGACGACTATACTTTTAATCTGGATAAAGTGAGAGTATTGCGCAAAGTTTTGGCTCCATACCGCGACGCAAATGGAACGCCCAAAGATTGGAAAGAAGAAAAAGACGGAAAAGTTCGTTTTACAGCGCCTTCAAATGTGTGGACCGATATTACCATACCTTTTTGGTCTATGGCTGAAAATACCGAGCACCCAACTCAAAAGCCCGAGAAATTAATTGCAAAATTGATTTTGGCTTCCAGTAATGAGGGTGATGTGGTTTTTGACCCGTTTTTGGGTTCGGGCACTACCGCGGTGGTGGCTAAAAAGCTGGGACGTCATTATTTGGGGATTGAGCGAGAGCGTAAATATGCTGCGTTGGCGCTGAAAAGGTTGGAGATGGCCGAAACAAATAAATCTATTCAAGGCTATGAAAACGGAGTTTTTAAAAGAGGCTCAACCCGTGGCGACGGTGTTATCGGCGAGGACGTTAGCGCAAATCTCTGCACGGTCGGCTCTATACCTCTGCGCCTTAAAAGAGAGCTTGACGAGATAGAGGTCAGAGGCGAGGTTTATATGCCGCGTGAGGTCTTTATGAAGCTTGTTGAGCAGCAGGAAAATAACGAGGAGAAGCCGTTCAAAAATCCGCGCAATGCTGCCGCAGGGTCTCTGCGTCAGAAGGATTCTAAGATCACCGGCAGCCGGGGGTTGTCCATCTTCGTATTCAACGTTCAGCAGGTGCGGGGCAGGGAGCTGACCAGCCATGCCGAAAGCCTCGACTACCTCAAGAGTCTGGGCCTGCCGGTCTCCCCGCGTTATCATATCGTGCATGATATCGAGGATGCCATTGCAGAGATCGAACAGATCGGCCAGAACCGTGCCGCACTGGATTTTGATATGGACGGTGCTGTGATCAAGGTGAACAACTTTGCACAGCGGGAACTGCTGGGCTCCACCAACAAATTCCCGCGCTGGGCCATTGCGTTCAAGTATCCGCCCGAGGTCAAGGAGACCACATTGCGCAGTATTGAAGTCGGCGTGGGGCGCACCGGCGTTCTGACTCCCACCGCCTGCTTTGACCCGGTGTTTCTGGCAGGTACCACGGTTTCCCGTGCCACCCTTCACAATGAAGATTTTATCCGTCA
>USCF01000111.1 GCA_900553115.1 uncultured Alphaproteobacteria bacterium | reverse complement strand
ATGTCTAGGACACATTACTTCCCAGTGTACCGAAAAAATACCTCATTTCCCGGTAAAATTTCCAGTTATTTTATGTCCGGACAACTTTCTCCATATTATATCAGAAAAACTACCATATTTTCTTTGCATTGTCATGTGCTAATTTATCAATGACACTTTAGACCATCATAATGAAAAATATAGGTAATTTTGGCGAAAATGTTAAGTAGTTTTTTGTTAACAACATTTTAGCCTGATTTGTTACATAACGAACATTGTAATTTCAAGCGATTAGGATTAATCTTGAATAAAAAATAATTCTCCGGTTACAATCCATGTCGCATTATAACCTCTTTTATAATAATTTTTTTGAGAATTTGTCGCGCACTTTTTTGTCGCGACATAATAATTGTTAAAAGCCAAATAAATCAGCCTTAAACAGCTCTTTAAAATGACATATCGGGAGCAATTTATTTATCACCCCCGATTATATTCGGTTTTATAACCTAAAAATTCAAAAATGTCTCATACTTTTTTGTCTCCAACATTTTTCCCTTTGAGATAAAAGGAAATTTTTATTAACACCCGATGAAAACGTCGCCACATCTCGGCTCGCCCGTAACCGAATTCCCGACACAGAAATTTCCAAGGAATATGGTTGGCTCGCTTCCATGCAAGCTGTCGTTCCTCCGGTTCTAAAATCATAAACCAGTCTAAAACCACGCGTTCCCAAATATTAATTTGTTCTGGGGTTGGTTGGAGTTTAGGCGGTTTACGTTCCATCAACTCCATTTCTTGCTGAGAATAGATAATCTCAAATTGCCATCCTGAGGCTTTAGGTGGTTGCACTTTTGGCATCATACGATCAACAAATGCCGCAGTCTGCAGGTCTTGTTTGATTTGCTCAACGGTTATCATAACGCACCGCCTTTGCTGAGCTCTTTTGCGTATTCTCGCTTCAAGACTGCAACTTCAAATTCATGCAAGGAAAGTTCGTTATCTTTGCAATACCATTGCCGAACTGCCTTCTGCCAGTCACGCGCAATACACTTCTTGCCATGCTTCCAGCCACGCTCATTGTGCCAACTGATAAAAGCCGGTATGTCGATCGTTATCCCGATTTCATCACAATAACCGGCCACATCTTCTGCCGTCGGCGCTCCGATGTAGCTCAAGTTATCCACAAAAGCCGTCTCTCTTTCTCTACAATCCTTATCATTAACCTTATCAGATTCCTGCTCATTCTCCGACTCCTTCTCCTGTTGGCGACCGGTTAACGGAAACTCAATAACTTCGCTGACCGTTCGTTTAGCGTTCGCTTTGCGACGGCTGACCGCTCGTTTGGCATTTTGTGCGTTAATCTCACAGGTTTGACGCCATTTCTCATTGTGATTTGCAATCACTTGTTGAATCGCATCAAATCTTTTTTTATTCAGCTCCGATAATTTTACTGACGTGGCACCGAATAAATTAAATTCACATATCGCGACAATTAAATTTGCAATCTCGCTTTTCTTAAAGTTATGCACCGAAGCAAGGAAGTCTGCCGGATAGATGATAATTGAGGTTTTTCTATTTTCCATCGCCGCCTCCTTTTTTAAGCGTTTGCTTAATGCACTTTAAGCCAGCCACCCATTTGCGGGCAAGCTCGGAGCGTTTACCTTCTTCCTCAATGCGCTTTTCAAGTTCGTCCAAAGCCGTCATCTCAAGATTAAGCAGATAGGCAACCGGAATTTTGCGGATTTCCGCAGTAACGTAGTGCTTTTTGTCTCTGTGAAACATGTTATTTCTCCTTTTCTAAAATTCTTGTTTCACTAAGGAACACTCCGCAAAATCGGAAAATCGTTCGGCAAAATTTGAAAAAAATATAAAAAACATGCCCCGGATATATTCCGAGGCGGTAAATGATTGATTTTCCTAGTCTAAAATCGTGAAGCCGAACTGTTTAATCTGATCCTCCCAAATCGGCGGAATTGCTTTACGCAATAAATTGCGCAGGTATAATTTCGGTGGTTGATGGCCTTTCAAAATCGTGCGAATAATTGCCGGCGAGAGTGAAGTCAAGTGCAACAGCCGACCGATATGAGAAGCATCGGTATTTTCTGTGATAGACAAATCGGCGATACTCATTTTCTTTTGATCCAGCATTTTTTGATACTTAAACCCGAGACAAATTCCCTTAATCAGCTCATTATCAAAATGCGGTTCGACTTCTATATTTTCCGGCAAATGAATTTCCGTCCGACCTTTATGCTTTACAAACGGCATCGGCAAAATTGTCTGATGTCCGGTTGTTTTTTGCAACAGATGATCCGGAAGCAGACTCAAACCTAAGTCCGTCCAGTTTATCTCCATGGTTTCGGCATTAACCGTCACACCGGTTATCATCAGGCGCATTAAAAGCAGTTGATGTCTTTCCGAAAGCTTATTAAATACCCGTTCCGGCGAGCGCAAAACTCTTAATAACTCCATTGATTTATTCGGCGCGACTTTCTCAAGCAGACCTTGAAAAACTTTCGGGTCCAAGAACAGTTGTGATACAATCTTTATCATACATTCGTCCATCGTAACCACCGGCACAGATCCGTTGGTGCATTTGTGATGTCCGTACATTTTTGCCACCGTTGAGGTGTAGTAATAACGCTTCCTTCCATGCGCCTGGCTGGAAGTCGGTGTCATCAAAGAATGACAACACCCGCAAGTTAAGAGACCGCGCATAATCCCGACCTCATTTTTATCATACATACAAGTGCGTTGTTTCTTCGGCTTTTCAGCCACCACATTTTGTGCCGCCTTAAAAATCTCCTCGCTGACAATGGCTTCGTGTTGTCCGTCATAAAGCACACCTTGATGTTTAATCTTGCCCATATAAATCGGGTTTTTAAGCATGCGGTCAATCGAGGCTCTGGCAAAGGTTTTCATGCCGGCTTCTTCCATCAGCTTGGATACGGCAAGCGGCGATTTATACTCCAGATATTTTTCAAACATAAACTTAATTGCTTTGGCTTCATCAGGCTTAATGACCAGCTTGCGCTTAATCGGCTCATAACCGTACGGCACGCAACCACCCATCCAAATACCTTTCTTCTTGGAGGCGGCAACTTTATCGCGGATACGTTCTCCGCTGATTTCACGCTCGAACTGCGCAAAGGACAACAGCATATTTAAGGTCAACCGCCCCATACTGTCGGCAGTATTAAAGTTTTGTGTTACCGAGACAAACGAACAATGATATTTATCAAAAACATCAACCATCTTAGAGAAGTCGGTCAGGGAACGGGTAAGACGGTCAATTTTATAAACCACAATCATATTCACTTTGCCGGCTTCAACATCTTGCAACAAGCGTTTAAGTGACGGCCGATTCATATTACCACCGCTAAAACCGCCATCATCATAATGCTCTTTAATCAGCACCCAGCCTTGGTGCTTTTGGCTTTTAACATAATTTTCGCCGGCCTCGCGCTGAGCCTCTAGGGTATTGAACTCTTTTTCCAAGCCTTCGTCCGTTGATTTTCTGGTGTAAACTGCGCACTTGATTTCTTCCATCGCTATACTCCGAAAAATGCCTGTCCCGAAATTTTGCGCCCGGTAATGGTTCTGGCCACCGCACCGAGCGATTTATATGTCTCACCGTCCATCATAAAACCGCCGTTGACAACGCGCACTTTATAAGTTGCACCTTTGTATTTTTTCACGAGCTCAATACCGGCAACCATTTTATGCTCGCTTAATTCCTTAATTTCCATATTCTCTAACATCCGGCGTGTTTTGTTATCCAGCCCGCCGAAGCGCATTTCCTGCAATTTGTTGGTAATGCGCCAGACATAATATTCCTTGCGGGTAGAAGTTGTCGGTATGTTAAACAGAGCCTCATAATATTCCTTCAGTTCAGGAAATGTGAGCGTTGGGATTTTGCGCAAGTCCACATTTAAATCCACCTTAATCATCGGTTTCTCCTTTTGTGTCTTTTTCTTTGTTTTCTTCTATCAGCACCAGAACGGCAGTAAATATTAAATTGATTAAATTATCCATTGGTCACCTCTTTGTTACTACCAATGCTTGGAATTTCGTTATTATCCAGTAAATTAGATACTTTTCCGCCATTTTCTTGCTCATCAAGCAAAATCATCACCGGAGTTGAGAGAAGTTCAATCAAAGTTTCAAAAGCATTGTCTGTATCCATTGTTTTTTCCTTTCAACAGACAACACTCCGCAAAATCAAAAAATCGTTCGGACTAATTTGAAAAAATTTTTATGCACAC
>USCF01000110.1 GCA_900553115.1 uncultured Alphaproteobacteria bacterium | reverse complement strand
GAGATATAAGAGTTGCTATAGATGAAATCGAAAAGGCCAAGTTATAAAATAAATGATACACTGGTAACTTTCGTGCATTATTGCTATTATCTTCTTGATATGGAGGATTTCCTACGACAGCATTAAATTTCATTTTTTCTACTCCTTTGTTCCAAAAACTACCTCTTAAGAGTTTTTCTTTTAATTGTTGCGGTTTTTCTTTAAGTTGATTGATTAAATCATCGAATGCGTGAGCATTGATTTTGCCCTTGCGATACCCGAGAAGTGTACGTTTTGTTATCGATTTTGCCATAGGTGTTTTGCAAATGACAAATACGTTTTCTTCAACGGTTTTTATCCATAGCTCATACTGCTTTTCCAATGTACGCTCGGCAACAGGAATGCTGTCCAATCGTTTTCGGAAAATACTATACGTTACATAAAGCGGATACAAGCCTGTTTTTGAATTGATTTCCAATATCTTTGCGTCTATGTTTGCGAACGTGTCTTTTGTTACGTCACCGCGGTCGACAAATCGGGGCTCGTCCAAGGTGTCGGTAAAATCTTCGTTATAGAAGCACCAACCACCCAAGCAATCGCTCATGTGCATATTGACGACTCTCCACGGGGTAAGGACAGTTTCTTTGTCGGGATTCTTGAACATAGTAAACTGTTCTGCAATTTTCTGAACACGTTCGAGCGGAGATAATTCGTCCGCAGCCAGAGCCATGTTTCGAATTTGTCTGCCTGCCGCTACAAAGACGTCTTGCTCATAATATTTGGCAAATTTGCGATACACATCTTTTGTAACGCCGCTTGGCATAAATTCATTCCAAGAAGAATCGTCTATCAAGTCAACAAAGTTCTCAACAGTGATTTCTTGGTCGACAGGAACTTCCGCGCCATAAATAAGGAGAGGTATTCTTATTGAAATGCCACGCAAAATGGACATTGCCTTTTGTGCATTGTCTTTCTTCTTTTTTATTTCCTCTAATTTCGCCAATTCTTCAGGCGTGCGTTCTTTCTTTGGTTTTTTTTCTATGCGAGCAATTTCAGCATATTCCTCATCGGTAAAGCCTTGATTATTAATATCTATATCTTTGGCTTTTTCAGTTTGTTTGCTTGTGCCGACAATTTTTTTCAAGTTTTCGAAATCTTTGAGCTCAATATCGTCAAGTTTCAAAAGATTATCATTGTAGATGTGTTTATCGTCAAAACCGTTTTTAACGACTCTATCCGTGTATGCTTTCTTCAGCTGTTGAAGAAGTCCGTCAACATTATACGGCTGCATTGTCGAACCGTCGATAGCAATAACAGGACAATAGTTTAAGAACTCGCCCATAATAATGCGATCGTTTGAAGTGTTTCCAGCTTTCGAAGAAAGGTGTCCGGCTTCCGCGACCATCTTCAATGTTCTATCCGGAGCGAAGTCGAAAACAGAGCAACGCTCTTTCATTCTTCCGTTAATATTTGCGGGTGTTTGGACGCGGAAAATTGTTTGCAAATAGTTGGCAGCAGACGTGGAAAATGTTCCCGAAAGCATCAAAACCGCAGTCCATTCAGGGACAGTAACACCAGTTGTAAGTCTACCGCAAGAAATCGTAACAGAATAATGGTCGTCAGGATCTTGACCGATAGCATCTCGTACTGCTTGCAAAGCGTCACTAAAATTTTGTTCCTCATCGCCATCGCCGGCTACATTTACAATTTTGAATGCACCGGAACCAAACACCGGATGAGTTTGCATCAACCTACTTAATGCTCTGGCTTCTTTTACGCCCGGAACCATCCACAACGTGTGCCTGTAATAAGAACGATATTCTTCTGTTGAAAACGGATAGTTATTGTCACTGTCCGCTTTTGTCAAAAGATTAAGAAACGCCCAAACGTCATTTTTGTTTACAAAATCTCCAAGATTAACGCCTTCGGGAACAGGTTTGAAATCTTTATTCATATCACCCGTCCATGTTCTGAATAGCTCGCGGAAGTTGAATGCTCCGTCAGCCACATCAATATATCCCGGAAGTTTTTTATCCAAATCGTAAGTGAATATTTCAAGTTGAGGCAATTCTTCGTATGGGTTGGAATCGCCAAAATGTTTAAGCGGCCAATCGTGCTTAGCACGTTGTTCCATTATGTAGTCCCAAGTATAGATTTCGTTCGGCTTAAAGTCTGAAAGAAGATTGAATGGGGTGCCGGACAACTCAAGCATCTTGGGTTTTGTATCGGTGTTGTCCAAAATGGCTTGAAAGACCTTTTGCCCCAACGTCGTTTGAGTGCCTTCATGCGCTTCGTCAACAACCACATAGTCCCAATCAATTAAGAAAACAAATTCATTCTTATCAAATTTGCCGCCGACAGCCGAAGATCCTCTCAAATCTTGCATTGAGGCGAAATATACAAACGGCATATCAGTATCCGCAAGATTCTCTATTGTTTCGCCCTTTGTTTTTGAACCGAACACATAATCTGTATTCCTAAAAATCTTTTTGAAATCTTCGTACCAGCCATCGCTTACAACTGGACGGTGCGTAAAAATAAGAGTTTTCTTAAAACTCATTTCTTTTGCGACTTCCAATGCAGACACGGTTTTGCCAAAACGCATTTTTGCGTTCCAAAGCATTCTGTCACCAACCTTAAATTGCTTAATAGTCGCTTTTATTGCCTCTTTCTGCTCAGGACGAAAAATAATAGGGGAGTTATCCTCACTTATATCGGCAGGATTTAACGAAGCTTGTCTGTTCTTAACAGCTTGAATTACTCTCTTTGCCGTTTCCAAATCGGTTTTGAACCATTCTGTCCCTTGATTTTCAATGTTGAAAATGTGTCTTTCAATACCGGAACGGATAAGAACGTCATAAACATTATTATCACTAAAGGCTTTTAATTTTTCAATTCCATTATCTAAAATGGTATACGTTGCTATCTCGGTATGGAGAAGTTCATATGGAATAGAAGCAGTTTTTGTATAAGTATTTATTCTATCTTTTGCCGCAACATTCAATTCCTTACAATTAGGAACAAGTTCCGATAATGGTTTGCTAGTATGTACCGTTGCATCACCGATTTTTAGCAACCCTTCGTGATTTTCATCATTGATACGAAATACATAAATCAATTTGTAATCAAATGTGGATTTGAACTGACTCATTATTATTTCCCACTTATTAAAGAAATAAATTTGATATTTTTTCCTTTTTCCCAATCCTTAATAATACAATATATGCCCGTATGTTTGCTGTTATCGTTTTTGGCACATCCAGGGCAATCTTCACGTTCTTCTTCGTCGTCGAAGATTGACATTTGGAGTTTTGGAACGGGTTTACAACTGTTCGGTATTACAAATTTAAGCCCGTCCATCTGGAAAATGTTCCAGGAAAGTATTTTTGCAATTTCTTCAAGACGTTCTATTATGGGGTAATTTCCAAACCTTTCCACATAATAGTCAATAAAGGTGAACAACAAATTCTCTCTCGCAATAAGCAAACTATCGCCCTGCCATTCAAAGCCATACGTCGCTTTATATGCTTTTATCGTCCACTCGAACCATTCTTCCTCATGTTCGGTATTTTCGTTTATAATCCTTAATTTCCTGTCCAATAAACCAATTCGGTCATTTATTTCAATCCATTTTCCGGTAACCGTATCATAACGACTTACAATATATGGCGCTTCGCCACAAGTGATTTCAAGGCGATTTTCTTTTACATAGTCTTGCCAGGTCTTGCCATCGGGGAAGACTATTTTATCGTAATTTACACACCACGTTTTATCCTTTTCAGTATTAAAAATATTTTCACGACCGAACCACGCATTGTCTATTAAATTGTTTTGAGCATTGCAAACCCAGGATGGAGTAAATACTTCGGCTTTATCTTTAATCCTTTTGGATTGCTCTTTTTGAGATTTCTCAACCCGCGGCTTAATGACCAATCCGTTTCTGCCGGTGATTGATTTTAACGTTATGTTTTCATATTCCTGATAGCCGTTGCCGCGAGATTTATAGTTATCCGTTGCCCAAATTATATTCTTGCCGGACGAATGATCTCTTAATAAAATTTCCAATAACTTGTCGTCTAAACTGTATATATAGTTCTCTTTGATATCAACCCTGTTATCCATTGTTTCACCTTTTCAAAAAAACCATCAAAAACAGTATAACATAAAATTCCAAAAATCCATAGGTTTCACGATTTCTTTTTATACGTATTGTCTTAATAATAAAGAAAATGCTTCCGGAAATAAAACAAGGGTGCGACGACTGCGCC
>USCF01000109.1 GCA_900553115.1 uncultured Alphaproteobacteria bacterium | reverse complement strand
TCACATTTCAAGACATTTTTCATTATAAGGTATACAAATTAACAAAAACGTAACAAAGAGGAACTAAATGGAAAAATTGGACGCTACCCGCCTGCCTAAAAATATTGAGGCGGAACAGGCTTTAATCGGTGCGATTTTGGCAAACAACAAGGCTTTTGAAAAGGTTTCGGAATTTTTGAAGCCGGTACATTTTGCCGACAGCACCCATCAAAAGATTTTTGACGTGATGTCTAAACTCATCACCAAAGGTCATATTGCCGATGTCATTACCTTGAAAAGCTATTTTGAGCAAGAAGGAACTTTGAACGAAGTCGGCGGTTTCCCTTATTTAGTAAAATTGGCTGACAGTGCTTCACCTTTGACTAACGTTGAATATTACGCCCAATTCATTTATGACAAATATCTGCGCCGCGAATTGATTAACACCGGATACGAAATTGTAAACCATGCCTTAGAAGAAAGCATTGACACTTCGGCCACCGACCAAATTGAAAACGCCGAAAAAATGCTCTATACCCTTTCGGATCAAGGAGATTCACAAGGCGGATTTGTTGATTTTTCCACCGCTTTGGGTTCTTCTTTAGCCGCTATTGAAAAAGCTTATCAAAAAGAAGGTAAAATTTCGGGTACTCCAACCGGACTAAATAAATTAGACTACCGAATCGGCGGTTTAAACGACTCCGACTTGATTATTTTAGCCGGACGTCCGGCTATGGGTAAAACCGCCTTAGCAACCAACATCGCTTATAATGTGGCCGAATATTATTCTCGCGACAAAGAAACTCCGCCGGAGAATCGAGGAGTAGCCTTTTTCTCACTTGAAATGTCCGCCGACCAGCTGGCCTCACGTATTCTTTCAACCGTCACGCAAACTTCAAGCCAAAAAATGCGTAACGGCGAACTGGACGCATCGGAATTTACGCGAATCGCCGCCGCCGTACGTGAATTGGAAAATATTCCTCTTTATATTGACGACACCCCAGGTGTAACTATCAATGCCATACGCACCCGCGCCCGCCGCCTAAAACGCAGCAAGGGTTTGGGACTGATTGTGATTGACTATATTCAACTTATTTCCGGCTCAAATAACAAACGCAACGAGGGTAACCGCGTGCAGGAATTGTCTGAAATTTCCCGCGGGCTGAAAATTTTGGCCAAGGAATTAAAAGTTCCGGTTATCGCACTTTCCCAATTAAACCGCGGCGTGGAAATGCGCGACGACAAACGTCCGTTGATGTCCGACTTGCGCGAATCCGGTTCTATTGAGCAAGATGCCGATATTGTGATGTTTGTGTTCCGTGAAAACTACTATATTCACAACGCCGAACCTAAACAGCAAGAAGGCGAATCGCCGGATAAATTCCAAAAGAAACATGAAGAGTGGGTGCAGCGCGACCGCGAAACCATGAATGTTGCCGAAGTAATTATCGGCAAACAGCGTCACGGTCCGACCGGAACGGTTAAACTTTTTTGGAACGGAGAATTTGCGCAATTCGGCAATTTGGCAGAAGAAGATAAAATGGCGGAGAAACGTGGTTAATGACAAAAAACTTTTCTAAAATCGCCCCGAAAGATTGGGAAAACATTTGCCGCCGCTGCGGTCGCTGTTGTTTGCTAAAACTACAAGATGATGACACTGATGAAATTTATTATACCAATGTCATCTGCCGTTATTATGATATTGAACAAAACCTTTGCACTGTCTATGACAAACGCTGCGAACTGGTGCCAGAATGTTTAAAACTTACGCCGCAAAACGTTGACAAACTGCCTTGGATGCCCAAAGTTTGCGCTTATCGCAAATTGTTTGACACAAATTATAAGGAACGAATCTTGCAACCGCTGCAGGGACGTGTGATATCCGAAACCTTGGTGACGGAAGACGACTTGGAAAACCACATTATCGACGGAGAGCTTTTGTGAAAGAAATTGAATTAGATGAAGCCGAATTTAATCCGCAGCAACGTGTTGATGATTTCAAAAAACTGGAACCGGAATTTTGGAAGCATAAAAAGCTTGATGACTTAAATGAGGCAGAATGGGAAGCTCTGTGCGACGGCTGCGGTAAATGCTGTCTAAATAAAATTGAAATAAAAGGAAAGATTCATTTTACCCGCGCCTGCTGCCGTTTTTTAGATTGTCAAAGCTGCCTTTGCAAAATATATGAACACCGCTTTGACGTGATGGACGACTGCCGAAAAATAGACCTTGCCGCCGTACGAGAAAAACCGCGTTGGCTGCCTAAGACCTGCGCTTATTGGCTTTTGGATAACGGATATGATTTGCCGGAATGGCACCCGCTTTTAACCGGTAGAGCAGATAGTGTTAAAAACTCCGGAATGGATTTAAGCAGCCGTGAATTGATTAATGAAACCAAGGTGCAAGACTATGAAGATTACATTGTTGACTGGCAAGACCTTTGACATTAAAGAGGCTGTCGGCATGGATATCAAAATCATACAGTCGGCAAGCTCACGCAAACTTATTTTACATATTGACAGCAAAGAGCGTATTCCGGTGCTTTCTATTCCTAAATATTGCACCCGAAAACGCGCCGTTAATTTTATAAACGAAAATATGGACTGGATTTTAGAAACACTGCAAAAACTACCGGAACGCAAATCTTTTGGCAACGGCGAAACAATTTCACTATTTGGACAAAATGTAATAATTTCTCACCAGCCAAACGCCCGTTGCGGCGTCAGATTAGACGGCGATACTTTGATTGTTTCCGGAGGTGCCGAATTTTTGCATAGACGTGTTAAAGACTACATCCGCCACGCCGCCGCAGATGAATTTTATAAATTATCGGCACCGCTCGCTGCTAGAATCGGCTGCCGAATCAACGGAATTTGTATTAAAGACACAAAATCGCGCTGGGGCAGCTGCTCTACGCTCAATAATATAAATTATAACTGGAGAATAGCGCTGGCACCAAAATATGTGATAAATTACCTGATGGCACATGAAGTTGCACACCTAAAATATCAAAATCATTCTCCGGCTTTTTGGCTCTGTGTGGCCGAACTTTATCCTGATTGGAATAAAGGACGTGAGTGGCTGCAAAAAAATGGACGTATTCTGTATACATATTTTTAAACTTTTGCCGTTATATACATACACGATTTTAAATTTTGAAACATTTTGTTGCCAAAATTTATAACAATATTTCTTGACTATTATATTTTATCGCTTTAAATTGGCGGTGTTACAATACGAATAGTAATATTGTTGTTCAAAAGTAATATTTAGAAGGAATAAACTATGAAAAAATTTTTGTTATTGGCCGGTGTTGCCTCTTTACTCAGCGTTAATGCGCAAGCTGAAGTAAATCAGTACGTATCTGGCAAAATTTCTTATGACTTCAACAAAGTAAACATGAAAGTTGCTAATCCGGGTGAAGCTGAATTGTCTCGTGAAAAAGCAAACAAAGAATTGTTTGGTACACACGTTGCTTACGGTGTTCAAGCTGGTTATGTTCGTGGTGAATTGGAATTGAACAATTCTCGTGATATCAAAAGAAATTACTTTGAAGCAGATAGTGTAAATCACTTCAGACTTTATAAACACTCTGTAATGGCCAATGCTTATTTTGACTATTTGACATGCACACCTTGGACACCTTATGTTGGTGCCGGTATCGGTTCTGCTTATTTGAAAGCTGATGACGGCGAACAAGCTAAATCTGTTTACAATTTGGCATGGCAAGTTATGGCTGGTTTGACATATGACATCAACTCTCACTGGACTTTGGATGCTGGTTACCGCTATGCTGACTTGGGCCGTATCCGCAAGAACTTTGGCGAAGGTCATGTTGCTAAATTGACAGCTCGCGACCATGAAATTATGCTCGGTGTTAGATACACTTTCTAATTTTAATGAGTTAGAGCTTGAAAAGGCGATGTTTTTAACATCGCCTTTTTGTTTATATTATTGTTACACTCTACGAAGACAACTGCCTTCTTAACCAGAAATACGTTAAAGATCCTTCTAAAACTATCGAGCAGGTAATCATCGAAGCTACCGCTCAGATCGGCGAAAAGATTTCCGTAAGAAGATTCGTTCGTTACGAAATGGGCGAAGGTCTTCAGAAGAAAGAAGAAAACCTTGCAGACGAAGTTCAGGCACAGGTTGCCGCAATGAAAAAATAAGGGGCTTTAACCCCGATATTCGCATAAGGCGGAGTGTATAGACACTATATTTATATATTTCGTCTGTGCGTAATGGGGCGCGATTTTTTCGCGTCTCGTTT
>USCF01000108.1 GCA_900553115.1 uncultured Alphaproteobacteria bacterium | reverse complement strand
ACCGGCTGTTAATTAGTCGGTATTTTTATTTTTTTGCTTTACTTTAGGTGAAAAATAGGGAATTACTAGACCTACAATATTTTTTTGTAATTTTGAGGTGGATATGTTAAAATTTAGACACATGTTATTTGTGTTAGCCTTGGCCGGCTGTACTTCTTCAGAAGTAAAAATGATGCCAGGGATCGTGCCGAACACGGCAAAAGAAAAACAGGTGGTGAAAGTTATGCCTAGTAATATTATCGGTGAAGTTGAACCAATCTATTTATTGCCGATGAAATCTCCGTTTATGTCACGTATTGATACCGGAGCAACTACATCTTCTTTAGATGCCGAAGATATTAAACCGTTTGAACGTGACGGCCGTAGATGGGTTTCATTTACGGTGGTGAATCGTACAACCCAAGAAAAATATACTTTCGAAAAGCCTTTGCTGAAAAATGCAAAAATCAAGCGAATCGGCGAACGAGAAAAACGTCCGATGGTAGAAATGGAAGTGCGTATGGGTAAAGACGTTTTCAGAGCAAACTTTACAATTGCCGAGCGTGAAAAGTTTGAATATCAGACTTTGGTGGGCCGAAATGTTCTTTATGGCCGTGCCATTGTAGATGTGACATTATCAAACACCCTGAAATAGGGCGAAAGGCAGAGATTTCTGCCGTTTTTTATTTAAGGATTTGAACTATGCTTAAAAAAATTATTTCTGTTCGCGGAATTTTGACCTTGCTGTTGTTATTGTCGGTTGCAGCTGCTGCAGCGGCTACATATTATAAGATTGTATATTGGGGATTCAGTTTCCGTCCGCAGGAACGTACAGATGTGTGGACGGTAGATGCCCATGTTTCATTTAAGCCGACAGGCGACCCGATAGAGGTTTCGCTTTCTACGCCGCGTATCAGCAAAGAATATAAAATTTTGAGCGCCGATGTGGTGGCTCCGGGGTATGAAGTTAATACCGATGAAAAAAATCATCGTGTAATTATGAAATCTGCCGCTCGTGCCGTAAAGCAAGATGTTTATTACCGTATTATGATTTATGACAATGAGGATGCCAGCGGTAAGGAAGTCAGTGATAGACCTGCGGATGTAAAAGTTCGCTATGATGATGAACAGCAAGAAGAAATGGTGAAAGCTATTTGGACTTTGGCCGAGGCTAAAGAAGGCGAAACCAAGGCGCAGCGCTTGATTTCTGTTTTGAATGAGCAGCCGTTGGCGCCCGAGGTAGATTCATTTTTGCCGGTACAGAAAAATCCGCAGATTATGGCAGAAAAAATTATTTTTTTACTGAATGCTAAAAAAATTCCGGCCCGCGTGGTGCGCGGAGTTAAACTTAGTGAAAAGAAAAGAGCAACCGGCGCCGATTTGATGGTTGAAGCCTACGAAGGCTCTAAATGGAAAATCTATGATATTAATACTGGAAAATCCGGTTTGCCGAAAAGCTTCGTGATTTTTCAACGCGGTGGAAATTCTCTTTTAGACGTTGCCGGCGGCTATGATTCCAAAGTTAAGTTTTCGGTTATAAAATCGGTTGTTTCTTCATTTAAAATGGCTGGCAGCCGTGCTAAGTATGAAAACAGCCGCTGGTTTAATTTTACGATTTATAACTTACCGTCTTTGGAACAGAACACTTTGAAATGGTTAATGATTTTTCCTTTGGGGATTTTATTGATTGTGCTGATGCGTAATGTTATCGGTATTCAAACTATGGGTACGTTTACACCAATGTTGATTTCTATGTCTTTGGTTAAAACCGGATTTATTCCGGGGTTGGTGTGTTTTGGGCTGATTATCGGAATCGGTTTGTTAATCCGCACCATGCTGACTCGCTTGAATTTGCTGCTGGTGCCGAGAATTTCATCGGTGGTTATCTGCGTGATTTTAATTATGCAGATGCTGACGATTATGGGCTATCAATATAATTTCAGCATTGCTTCTTCAGCCGTGTTCTTTCCAATTATCATTACGGCGTGGATTATTGAACGCGCGTCGATAACTTGGGAAGAAGAAGGCGTTAAAAACGCAGTTCGCCAGATAGTAAACAGTTTGTTTGTGGCGATTGTAACATATGGTGTTATCAGTAACGAATATATCCGCCATATTATGTTTGCTTTCAACGAGTGGAATTTAGTGATTTTGTTTGTGGTAATGCTTTTGGGTACATATACCGGTTATCGCTTGACGGAACTGAAAAGATTTGCGCCGGTAGCAAAGGGGAAATAAGATGTTTGATTTTCTCAAAGGTTTTGTATCGCCACAAAAATTGCGTCAAGCGGGCGTGTTGGGTATGAACGCACGCAACTATAATATTATTGCCAAATTTAACAAGCGTTCGCTTTATCCGCTGGTTGATGACAAAGTGCAGACTAAAAAGCTGGCAAACAGCATTGATATTAATACACCGCATATGATTGGTATTGTAGAACACCAATATGAAGTTAAAGATCTGCTGCAGCTGATTGAAGGACAGAGCGAGTTTGTGATAAAACCGGCTCATGGCAGTGAAGGTAAAGGCGTGTTGGTAGTGGCGCATTATGAAAACGGTATATTTACCACGCCGTCTGGAAAAGTATTGACTTTTAAAGAAGTGTATCAGCATGTTTCAAATATTTTGAGCGGCTTGTACAGTTTGGGCGGACAATATGATGTGGCGCTGATTGAAGAGCTGGTGCATTTTACCGATGTGTTCAAAAATTTCAGCTATCAAGGGATTCCTGATGTACGACTGATTGTTTATAAAGGCTATCCGGCTTTGGCAATGACCAGACTGGCAACCAAAGAATCTGCAGGTCGTGCTAATTTGCACCAAGGAGCTGTCGGAGTCGGTTTGGCTATCAAAACCGGCAAAGCCGTGCAGGCCGTCAGCCACAATCTGCCGATTGCTTTACATCCCGATACCGGCGCCGATTTAATGCAGCTGCAAGTGCCGCTATGGAAAGAACATTTGTTGATTGGCGCGCAGGCGTATGAAATGACCGGACTTGGTTATTTGGGTGCGGATATCGTTTTAGACCGCGACCGCGGACCGATGATGCTGGAATTAAATGCGCGTCCGGGGCTTTCTGTCCAGATTGCTAACGGTATTGGACTGCAGCCGATTTTGCAAAAAATAGAAGAAACTTATCCAAAAGATTTGACGCCGCAAGAAAGAGTTGAGTTTGTCTTGAATAATTAAAGACGACTTCCTAAATAGGATATTAGAAATGAAAGGAAGTAAGAAAATGACTGATTTATTAGGTAAATCTGATACAAAACATATTGAAAAACCAAGCACCAAGCATTTGGAAAATAAAGAAACAAAAAAGCTGGGCATGAGCGATACTCGTGCAAAAAAAATTAAACATTCTTATAATGTTAAAGATGCCGAAAACGCCTTGCTTTTAAAAACTAAAAACGGTGATATCGTTATTGAAATGTTTCCAAATGATGCTCCAAACCATGTTGCTCGTATAAAAGAACTTGTGCGTGACGGTTTTTATAACGGCTTAAAATTTCATCGTGTAATAGATGGTTTTATGGCGCAAACCGGAGATCCGCGCGGTAATGGTACCGGTGGCAGCGGTAAAAAATTAAAGGCTGAATTTAATCGCAATCGTCATACTCGCGGTACTGTTTCTATGGCTCGTGCCATGGATCCGGATTCCGCCGATAGTCAATTTTTTATATGTTTCGGCGATTGTCCATGGCTGGACGGTCAATATACCATTTGGGGACAAGTAACTTCCGGTATGGAATATGTAGACCAAATTAAACGTGGCTTTGGCCCTAACGGAATGGTTGCAGAACCTGATGTGATAGTTTCAATGTCCGTCATTGCTGATATATAGGGGGACTCGTCTAATGGCTTTCTGCTTGTAAGATTTTTTCTTATGTACTGGTTTGTACACCGCAAAAAAATCTTACTTCGCATTAAGCTCATTATCCGAGTTTCTGAGAGCTTTGTGCCGGTTGCAGCAATAAACAGCCGGTTTTTCTTATGTACTATTATGTACACGTCGCAAAAAAGTTAATGCGTATTAGCCTCATTATCCAAGTCCCTGCGAGTTAGTACCGGTTGTTAGAAATTGCAGCCGGTTTTTCTTATGTACTATTATGTACACGTCGCTTAAAAATTCCGTCGCATCTACGCACACTATCCGAGTTTTCTCTGGTTTGTGTCGGTTGCAATAAAAATCTTAAAAATATTTTTGACAAAATACTTGCCAAATTCAGATATTGTATGTATGCTAGTAATATCAATTTATTATTAATTTAATTAT